>CAMWSP010000022.1 GCA_947176935.1 uncultured Porphyromonadaceae bacterium
ATTTAATATTTCAATAGTTATATAATATTGAAGATAATTGGCAGGTAGTGTTGCGGGAGTAAAAATTAAATGCTATATTTGCATTTTAAGAAATATTTGAGCCATGAAGATAACAAAAATTGTATCTGTATTTCTGTTGAGTCTTGGCAGTCTGACTGCCGCCGCGGGAAACACCTCTCTTTCTCGTCTCGATAAGGCCATAGAACAACGTGGGCATTTCCTCAACGTTAAGGAACGCCGTGTGGATAGTCTGCGTCATCTTTTAAAACCGGACATTGATAGAGATAGACGACTCAACTTATATAATGAGCTTTTCCGGGAATATCTCACTTTCAATTTTGATTCTGCCATGATGTATGTGAACTATGCTTCAGATATAATAGATCCTACTGACGGTTATGAATTACATGCACAAGTCGAGATACACAGAGCTCTTGCTCTTGCAACATCCGGACATTTCAGCCACGCTATAAATATTCTAAAGAAAATAGATTCAAGAAAGCTGTCTGTCAGTCTACAGGAGGAATATTTCTCAGCATGTGAATGGACCTACGGAGTATGGGCCGAATATTCCGATAAGAATACAATAGCTCCTGAATTTGTTCAGAAAAGTCTCATTTACCTTGATTCCCTTATAGCGGTGACAGATATCTCTAAACCGGAATACACCTATAGGTTAGCAGAGAAACATCTTCGTTCGCACAAATATAAGGAAGCTGAAAAGGAGTATTTAGCAACTATTGCACGTATCCCTGTGGAAAGCAGGCTATATGCACAGGCTGCTTATGCGCTTGCCTTGACCTATAGAGAGATGCAGGATAAGGAAAAATATAAGGAATGGTTAATCAATGCGGCTTTTTCTGATCAGAAAGTGCCTCTTAAGGAAAATTTAGCTCTTCAGCAGCTCGCTCTCTATCTCAAAGAGGAGGAAGGAGACATTGAAAGGGCAAATTCTTATCTGAAACTCGCCCTTGAGGATGCAATATTCTATAATAATCGGTTGAGGATGCTGGAGGTGGCAGAAAAAATTCCGGATATATCCAATGTCTACCAGGATACTGTCAACTCTCAGAACATACGTTTAAAATTATATCTTCTGTTAATAGGACTTCTTACTATCTCATTAACGGTGGTGGCTGTCTATATCTATCGCCAACATAAGATTGTCTCCCGTTCGAAAGATGCAATGGAAGATCTTAATGAAAAGCTGAGAGAACTTAATTTGCAACTCAGTCAAACTAATAAGTCGCGCGAAGAGTATGTAAGCTTATTTATGGATCTTTGTGCCGCTTACATTGAGAAACTCAATCGGTTCCCTATGGTATTGAAATTGAAAGTCAAGAATATAGGCGATTTAAATTCAGTGGCGGATCGTTATGTGCGCCCGACGGAAGTGGAGACGCGAGAGATGTTTCAACATTTTGATTCTGCTTTTCTTAGACTCTATCCCAATTATATACAGCAATTTAATGCCCTTCTCCAATCTGAGAGACAGATCTATCCAAAAAAGGGAGAATTATTAAATACTGATTTGCGTATTTATGCTCTGGTAAGAATGGGTATAACCGACAGCAATAAGATAGCCACTCTTCTATTCCTTTCTCCTCAAACTATTTTTAATCACCGGACTCAGGTGAGAAATCGGGCGATTGACCGGGATAATTTTGAAAGAGAAGTGTCACAGCTATGCGAAATATGCCCGACGACTTAGGTCGGGCAGTTTCTTTCATGTAGGCGGGCAAGGGATTGGAGGCGGTTGTGAATTTACCGCAAACGTGGTATTTCAAGGCGCCGAACAGGTTCGTAACTTTGCAGTAGAAATACTAATAATCATCATCCCATCAAGTAATGAACCTAAAAACTTTTAATTCAGCGCTATTACTTTCAATGCTCGCGCCGGTTGCAGCCTTGGCCTCGCCGGAGGAGACCCCGGTCGAAATTCCCGACACTATTTCTTATACCCTAAATCCATTAGTCGTTACAGGCACTGGCATGCACCAGCGGCTGAAATCTACGCCCGTACCAGTAGAGGTTATTTCAGGAGCCGAACTGAGGGCCGCGTCGCTCAACGACCTCCAGGAAGCACTCACCATGATGATTCCTTCGCTGAGCTTCTCGCCTTCGGCAATGGGTTCATATCTGAGAATGAACGGTCTCTCCAACCGCCATGTGCTCATTCTCGTCAACGGCAAGAAACTGATTGGCGATATCAGCGGCAACGTCGACCTCGGCCAGATCGACACCAACCTGATTGAGCGCGTCGAGGTGCTCAACGGTGCGGCGTCGACCCTCTATGGCTCGGATGCCGTCGGCGGTGTTATAAATATTATTATGAAAGCACCGCAGCAAAAGGCTCAGGCATCATCAAACTCATCGCTCCGCCGCAACAAGCAGTTCGACCAGTCGCTGACCCTGAACCTGCCCATGGGCAAAGTCACTTCGCTCACTGGCTTCCACTATTCGCACTCCGACGGATGGCAGAACTCTAAGGTCACGGAAGAGAAAGGCGAGCTAATTCCGACCATCGCTCAACTGTCGCTCGGCTTCACATCTCAGAATCTGACCCAACGGTTCACCTACGACCCCTCCGAGCGGCTCTCGCTCTACGCCGACGGGGGCTACTATCACCGAATTCTTGACCGACCCGCCGAACGCCCCGACATCACCGGCGGCTCGAAATATAACACCATGTCCGAAAGCTGGACGTGGGCAACCGGTGGCAAATACACCCTCGGCTCCCTCGGCCATATAACGCTTGACTACACCGGCCGCCGCTTTGGCCAATGGTACAAATACATGATAGCCACAGGCAACTATAACGTCGGCGACTACGCCAAAACCAAAGCCCAGACCTTCCACGACGTGGAACTCAAGTCCGTATTCAACTTCTCGGAATCGAGCAACACCGTTTTCGGCCTGACTTATCGCTATGAAAGCCTTGTGAGACCGGAAGAGGACTTTGACCGCCACATAAATTCATTCTCCGCCTATGGTCAGCACGAGCAACGCTTCCTGAAACATTTCACCGCCCTGGTCGGTGCCCGCTTCGACACCTATCAGACAATCGGCAGCAGCTTCACGCCAAAAGCAACGCTCATGTACCACACCGGAAACTTCAATGCACGCGCATCCTACGCAATGGGCTATCGCGCTCCGGGAATCGACGAACTCTACTATCATCTGATGAAGCCGATGGGCTCACGCCATATCATAACATTCGGCAATCCCGACCTGAAAAGCGAGGTCAGCCACTACTTCGGCATAAACCTTGAATACCGCACCGGTGTGTTCTCGGCCTCAGTCACAGGCTATATCAACCGACTCAGCAACATGATTACGTCATCCTCAACCAAATTCACGGCCCTCAGCGCCGAGGAACAGCAGGCGCTAATCAACGAATTCCCGGAAATCAACAACGTCAAGCAGTCAACTCTTTCAGTCAAGCAATACTATAACTACTCACGCGCAAACGTGAAAGGCTTTGAGGTTAACCTGTCGGCAATGCCCGTCAACGGGCTGACATTGTCGGCGAACTACACGTTTGCCCACGGTCTCGGCCTGGACGACGACGGAACATGGAGCCGGCTGAACCGAAGCGTTATGCACACCGCCACCGTTACGGCCAACTACACCCGTCAATGGAACTGGTATCGCCTGAATGTAAATCTTAACGGTCGCATTCAGTCCAAAACCTACTATCCCGGCGATGCCGACGGCGACGCTCCCGGCTATAACATCTGGAACCTCACCACACGCCACACCTTCAGCTGCTTCCGCGGCTTCACCCTTACCCCCGGCGTTGGCATCGACAATATATTCAACCGCCGCGACATGCGCCCTCTGAACTCTAATTTTGCCCTCTACTCTCCCGGGCGTTCATACGTTGTCAGTCTCGCCGTTAATCTCTGATTTTTATGAAAAAGAAACTTCTCATTCTCACCTTGGCGGCACTTATAGGCACCGCCGCAGGCCATGCCCGCAAAGGAATTGTAGTGGCCCACTATGGCAGCAGCAATGACGAAACCCGCGCGCTGACCATCAACAAAATAACAACCGAAATTCGCGAGGCCGCCGGCAACGACATTCCCGTTTGCGAAGCCTATATCTCACCCGTTGTGCGCAGAAACATGACCAGACGCGGAATCGAATCACTGTCGCCCGTCGACGCCATGCTGGCCATGCGCGCCCGCGGCGTAGACACCATCGTCGTGCAGCCCTCGCTGATAATCGACGGAGGCGAAATGGAAGAACTACGCCGCGACGTCGAGATCGTAAGCCCCTTCTTCGGCGCCGTGGTCTTAGGACACCCTCTCTGCTACTCGCCGGCCGACTTTGAACAGGTCGTCAACATACTCTCCGCCGAAGAGCCCGACGGAGCCGATGCCATTATATTCGTCGGCCACGGAAATGAACTGCCATCCACGGCCACCTACACCCAACTGGACTACATGCTCGCCGACCGCGGGATGACCGACCGCCATGTCTCAACAATCGAAGGCTATCCGACTGCCGAGACCACCGTGCGTCAACTCCGGCGCTCCCCCCAAAAAATTAAAACAGTAAAATTAGTCCCCTTCCTGCTCGTTTGCGGCAATCACACCCTGACCGACATTGCCGGCGAATATTCCGACCGGATGCGCGCCGCAGGCTACGAACCCCGGCTGCTTAAACGCGGCTTGGCCGAACTCCCCGCAATCCGCCAAATCTACACCGACCGCGCCATCCGCCTCCTCCAATAACCCACTTTCAACGCACCATGACCCACTTTTCGGCCAATATGACCCACTCCGGCGACTATGAATCAGTTGATTTGCTGAAGTAGGTGTTTGTACTTTTCCTGACCGGGGAATGCGGTTTGTTTGTGGATGAGGTTGTGGTTGCTGTCGAAGAAGAAGTAGCTGGGGATGGACTTATAGCCCTCTGATTCAAGGAATTCACCAGCGACCTCCATCGATAGGCGCAGCTGCTCGCCCCCGATCTGTGGGGCGAGTTTGTTGAAGTCGTCAAGGTCCGACGAAGTGTCGCTGACGTATAGGAATACCACATTCTGAGCTTCGGGCAGGGCCTTTATGGCTTCGGTGTCTTTATGGGCTTTCAGGCATGGGCCGCACCAAGTGTTCCAAAAGTCTACGACCACAGGGCGGCCGGGATAGTTTGCATCAATGAAGTCTTTAAGTTTGAAAGATTGTTCGGCCGTTAAATCGTGAACGTTCAGGCGCTCTTTGAGTTGCGCTTCGAGTTTGTTGTTTGCATTCAACAGAATCCGGCCGAGGTCGTCGTCTGAATAGGCCTCGGAAATGCTTTTTATCTGTGTGGGAGTGAACGGTTTATTGTCGTCGAGCTGCATTTTATAGGACGCTGCGGAGAGCAGTCGGAGCATCGAGTCGGGAATGTCAGTCAACACCTTTCCCAATTTTTCGCGCGCTTGCGCTTGCCATTGGCCAACGGGAATGTTGCCGATGGGATCGATCTTAACAGGGAAGTATAAAAGTATGTTTTTCAATATATGGTATGGAGAGTAGTGCGGAACGAAATCAGTAAGTTGCGAGAAATCAATGCGGTTGAGGAAGTCGTAGTATTCCAACGGCGGTAATTCGCGGTTTCCTTCGGGAGCCCACCCGTTCCGCTGTTTATCATAGCGGAGGTGCTCCATTCCATAAATGAAGCAGCTAAGATTGTTCAGATAGATTCTGAGTTCATCGCCGTGGAGCAGGTCCTTTGCACGCTGGCGGTTGATAATCGGCAGATATACATTATCTTGCTGGCGCAGAACCTCTCTCCACGCCGTATCGCCGGCAGCATAGACTTTTTGGGAATCAGTGATACCATGCGTAATTACCGGGTTGTCAGGGGTATATGAAACAAGATTAAAAAATTCGGAATTAACATAGGCGGCCATATTTCTTTGCTCATTATTATCCATGGGATAAGCATTGAAGCCATTTTTATTCGATGGGACCACGGTCAAATTGCCGTTTGAGAAAGTACAGTCAAGCTTCAGAGTGTCGCCCTGAATCAAGTCAATAAATCCGAGAGCGTAAGTATTTCCAACAATATCGCTGATTTTCACAACCGCTGTAGTCTTATTGGTTTCGGTTGGCAGGTCAAACCGATAAGTTCCGTTTCCAGAATCGGCAATGTCATGGTCTTGCATCTCAATCGGCCAGCCGAACAATTCATTCCACGCTATGGAGCAAATCAATAACTCGGCAGGCGGAACATCGCCGTGCATCTTGATTTCAACGGATGACACGCCGAGTTTTATGTCGTTGGCATAAACCGGCTGCAGGATGTAAGAACACGCAATCAGCGCCAGCAGGCTTATTGCTCTGAAATATTTATCGACTATCATAACACAAAGTCAAGCAACTGTTTAAAATAAACTGCCCCCAAAGTTTTGTGTTCAGCCTTTGGGGGCAGTTCTTAAATTTATGGGTTTCTTATGGTTTGCCCTTACATTCGGGAATTACATGATGCCGCGTTCGCGGAGTTTGCACTGCCAGGCCCAGGCGGAACGCATGGTGTCGGCCAGGGGGGTGTCGGCCTTCCAGCCGAGAACTTCGTTGGCGTGCGAGGGGTTGCCCCAAACCTTTTCGATGTCGCCTGCGCGGCGGCCAACAATCTTGTAGGGAACCTTAACGCCGGTGGCGCTTTCGAAGGTGTTGATGAGTTCGAGAACGCTCACGCCGTTGCCAGTACCGAGGTTGAAGATTTCAATCTTCGGTGATTCAGGCACTTCGAGCATGCGGTCCATAGCCTTAACGTGGGCCTTGGCCAGGTCAACAACATTGATGAAGTCGCGGATGCAGGAGCCGTCGGGGGTGGGATAGTCGTTGCCGAACACGCTCAGTTCCTTGCGGATACCGATGGCGGTCTGGGTGATGTAAGGGATGAGGTTCTGGGGAACGCCGTTGGGCAGTTCGCCGATTTCTGCGCTGGGATGAGCACCTACGGGGTTGAAGTAGCGGAGAATAACGCTCTTGAAGGGTGCGCCGGCGTTGATAACGTCGGTGATAACTTCTTCGCTGATTTGCTTGGTGTTGCCGTAGGGCGAGGTGGCTTTCTTGATGGGAGCCTGTTCGGTCACGGGGTTTTCGTCGGGTTCGCCGTAAACGGTGCAGGAGCTGGAGAACACAATGCCTTTCACACCGAATTCAGCCATGCAGTCGAGCAGGTTCATCAGGGTGTTGAGGTTGTTGCGATAGTAGAGCACGGGCTTTTCCATGCTTTCGCCAACGGCCTTGGATGCGGCGAAGTTGATAATGCCCTTGATTCCGGGGAAGGCCTGGAAGAGAGTGCGCAGAATGGTCATGTCGCAGCAGTCGCCCTTGATGAAAGCGGGACGGATGCCGGAGATTTTCTCGATGCCGTCGAGAACGTTTTCGTTGGAGTTTGAAAGATTGTCGATGATAACTACTTCATAGCCGGCGGCCTGAAGTTCAACGACTGTGTGGGAACCGATATAGCCGGTGCCACCGGTAACGAGAATTGTGCCTTTGTTCATGATAAAAAAGCAGAATGATGAATATTTATTGGTAATTATAGGCGCAAATTTAACGAATAAAACGCAAAAATAAAAAAATATTTTAAGGGATTTCGTAACTTTGCAGAAAATATAACGACCTATGGCAAGAAAACGCAAAGAGTTGCCCGTTTTGGAGGGCATTGAAATAACCGGCGTGGCAGCCGAGGGCAATGCCCTGGCGCGCGTCGACAATATGGTGGTGTTCATCCCCTACGGCGCCCCGGGCGACGTGGCAACGGTGCGCCTGACGCGCAAAAAACATTCCTACGCCGAAGGGCGCATAGAAAAACTGGAGCAGCCGTCGGCGCTGAGGGTGGAACCCCGGTGCGACCATTTCGGCTTGTGTGGCGGCTGCCGCTGGCAGCATCTGCCCTATGATTTCCAGCTGCAGTGCAAGCGCCAGCAGGTGGTCGACTGCCTGGAGCGCATAGCCAAGGTGCCCCACCCCGAGGTGCTGCCGGCTATCGGCTCGGAGCAGATTTGGGACTACCGCAACAAAATGGAATATACCTTCTCGGCCAAGCTATGGCTTACTCCCGAGCAGATGGCTTCGGGCGAGGAATTCGCCGACCGCCGCGCCGCCGGATTCCATATTCCGGGCGCGTTCGACAAGGTTCTGCCCATTGACTACTGCCACCTTCAGGATGCCGGCATCGGCAACGAGCTGCGCAACTTCGTTAAGGACTTCGGCAAGGAGCAGAACCTGAGCTTCTACGACCTGCGCGCCAACTCCGGCCTGCTGCGCACACTGATGATACGCACCGCATCGACCGGCGAGGTTATGGCGCTGATGAGCTTCGGCGAAGACGACCCCGAGGCCATCGACAAGGTCATGGGTGCCATAGCCGCCAAATTCGGCGACCGCATAACGTCGCTGCTCTACGTTGTGAACCTGAAGGTCAACGACACCTTCGGTGACCTGGAGGTCCACACCTACGCCGGCAAACCTTATATTGAAGAAGAAATGGAGGGTCTGCGGTTCCGCGTTGGGCCCAAGTCGTTCTATCAGACCAATTCGCGTCAGGCCTACCGCCTCTATTCGGTGGCACGCGAGCTGGCCGACCTTAAAGGCGACGAGCTGGTCTACGACCTCTATACCGGCACCGGCACCATAGCCAACTTCGTTGCGCGCCGTGCCCGTCAGGTAGTTGGCATAGAATACGTTCCCGAGGCCATCGAGGACGCCAAGGTCAACTCCGCGGTCAACGGCATAGACAACACCCTGTTCTACGCCGGCGACATGAAAGATATTCTCACTGCGGATTTCATTGAAAAACATGGACGGCCCGACGTTATGATTGTTGACCCGCCGCGCGCCGGCATGCACGAGGACGTGACCAACGTTATCCTCGCCGCAGAACCTCAGCGTATTGTCTACGTCAGCTGCAATCCCGCCACCCAGGCCCGCGACCTGGCGCTGCTCCACGCCAAATATGACATCACTGCGGTGCAACCGGTCGACATGTTCCCCCACACCGCCCACATTGAAAACGTGGTTGCGCTGACCCTCCGCAAAGATGGGAATATATGAGTATCTGAAACTCGCGGTTTCGGGGCGCATTCCCGACCGGCTGAAGCTGCTCGGGCTATGGGCGTTCCTGGTCAGCGGCCGACGCATGGCCGGAGTGTTCTTCGACCCCGTCATGGCCTGCAACCTGCGCTGCAAAATGTGCTACATGTCCGACCCGGAAGGGCGCAAGCCGATGAAAGGGCAGCGCATCGACGAGGCCGGCTTAGAACGCATCCGCAAAGCGTTCTTCAAACGTGCTCTGAAGTTGCAGATAGGCTGCGCCACCGAGCCCACGCTGTTCAACGGCCTGCCTGAAATCATTGCCAAAGCCAAGGCCGACGGAGTGCCATACATTGCGCTGACAACCAACGGCAAGCAGATTGCCCGCGGCAACGTTGACCTGGCAGAGCTGGCCGCATCCGGGCTGAACGAGCTGACGCTGTCGATGCACGGCACCTCCAAAGAAATCTACGAAGAATTGATGCCTGGCGCCGCCTACGACGAGCTGCTCGCCCTGACCCGCAAAATCGCCGAGGCCAAACGGCGCCATCCGGGGCTGAAACTGAGGGTGAACTACACCATCAATTCGCGCAACATAGGCGACCTCGAAGCCGACCGATTCTGGCAGCTCTGGCAGCCGGACGGCATGCCCGACATAGTGCAGCTGCGCCCGGTGCAGAAAATGGGCGAAACGGAGTGGAACGACTTTGACCTGACGCCGCTCAAGGAGCGCTATGACGCCACCATAGGCGCGATTAAAAAGAAGTGCGCCGAGCTCGGAATTGCCTGCATAGCGCCTGAATTGAACCAGATTGATGAAGTTGCCACCGACCAGGACTTCACGTCGGCGCTCATCAAGGAAATAACGTATTGCTACGTGTCGCCCGACTCAACCTATATGCCGGATTTTCAGGCGCACGACTCGTTCAGCAGCTACCACAAGCGCAAACACACGGCCCGCAGGCTGCTGAAAGCGGTTTTTCTGAGAAAAGGAAAATCGCAGAAACGCGATTCGTCGAAACACCTGAACTACAACGTCAGCTAACGCCGACGAAGCACATAATCAACCCTCGACTTTACCTTATAAGGCGTTGACCTGCGGCGCGCCGGAGCCTGCGACATATAGTAGTGGAAAGAGTTGTTTCGGTCCCAAGAGGGCACGCTGACTGCCCTCGTTTCGCCGGCCGGAATTTCGGTCATAACGGAGTGTGCGGCCCGATGCAGCTGCCGGTCGTTGGCGTCAAAATACTCAAACTCCAGGCCAACGCCCGCAATATCAACCGAATCGAGATTGGTAACGAAAAAGGTTTCGCGCGTTGCGGAATTCGGTTTGTCGTAGCCCGAGCAGCGAATGTGTGCCGGCCTGATGGTGTCATAGAGCAGCTCGGCCGAATCAGCATCCAACTGCCGCGTCAGCTTCGCAGGCCCTGTTTTCTGGCGCTTGGCAACCGCCGGCAGCGACACCATAACGGCAACGGCAATAAATATCAGGCGCTTCATAGATAAACAGGCGAAAGAGGATGGCCATCGACCGCCGGAGCCACTTTTACGGCACCGGTCAGACCGCTCGGGCGCGTTTGCTGAGGCTCAATCACCCGGCGATACATATATGGCAACAATTTGAAAACATTGACTTTCAAAAAGAACTTAAAAGGCTCGATGGTCATTATCGAGGCATCGGAATTGAGGGTCAGCGTAAACCCGCGCGGAATGCTCAGCCCGGTGCGCAATGCGAAATCGGTATAGAGCCGCGCTTCGTAGACTCCGGGCTTGGGAGTGGGCTGCAAATGGCCGATAACCGTTCCGGGGCGAATCGTGCGCCAGGGTGAGCGTACCATAACCATGCGCATCTGAGCCGGAGCGAGATCGGTCGACGGCGAATTGCGCTCAATAGCGAACAGAGCTCCGCCGTCGGTCATCTGCCACAGGCCTTCGGCCGGACAAAGAGGTAGCGTTGACAGGCGCTCGGCAACAGAATCGGGCGACTCATAGCCGGCCAAAGTGGCCGATACCTTGGGCAGCGACTTCAAAAAGCCGCCGGCCGAGGCGCCAAGTGCCCACATTATCAATATTATCGCGGATAAACGCCTCATTTAAAATCGGCATTAGCCGCTTCGAGTTTCTGCATATTTCCGACATCGTGCCAGCGGTAGCCCGAAAGCCTGCTGCCATATATTGCATGACGCGACGCCACCGACACATAGAACGGCGTCAGCGAGAACACATCCGACCCTATGGAACGGGAATAATCTTCAAGCAACGGGAAAATTTCGGGTGCCACGACATGAATTCCGTTAAACGCCAGCCGCTCGCCGATTGCATTGCCGCGCGTTTCGCCGGTCAACTCGTTGATCCAGCCGGTCAGGCGATTATCGGCATCAAAAATCAAGCGCCGCGACGACTGCCGGTCGCCGACCAGCAGATTAGCCACACCCCGTGGCGCCAACCGGCTCAAATCGAGGTCGGTGCATATATCTGCATTATGGAGCAGAATCGGCTCGTTGCCATCGAGCAGATGGCGTGCAGCCAGCAGCCCGCCTCCGGTATCGAGAAGCCGGCCGCGCTCGTCGGCAATAGAAATCTTCAGTCCGAAATCGTTTTCAGCCAGAAAGTCAACAATCATGTCGGCCAGATAATGAACGTTGACAACCACCTCCCGAATGCCGGCGGCCCTGACATTTTCAAGCACTCGGGCCAGCATCGGCTTGCCGCCCACTTCAACGAGCGCCTTGGGCCGGGTGAGAGTCAGCGGACGCAGGCGGTTGCCCTCGCCGGCAGCAAAAACCATTGCTTTCATCGGCGTTCGCGGTGATAGAGATTCACTCCGATTTCAGAGCCATAGCGCTGCATCAGATGCGCGGCCATAGCTTCGGCGGAGTAGACCGACCGATGCTGGCCGCCGGTGCATCCGAAAGCCACCTGCAAGTCGGTGAATCCGCGCTGAACATAGCGGTCGACCGCAGCGTCGACCAGCGCGTAGCAATGGTCGAGAAACGTCAGAATCTCGCCATTATCCTCTAAAAAAGTGCGCACGGAGTCGTCGCGGCCGTCAAGCTGCTTATACTGCTCGTAGCGGCCGGGGTTATGGATTGCGCGACAGTCAAACACGAAACCGCCGCCATTGCCCGACGGATCTTCGGGCAAACCGCGGCGATATGAAAACGACAGGACGGTTACGGTCAGCATCAGATGCGGACTTTACGGCCGTTGACAATGTAGAGACCATGGCGGGGAGTTGCCACGCGGCGGCCCCAGAGGTCAAAAGCACGGGCGGGAGCGTCGGCTTTGGTTGCCACCTCCTTTATGCCTGTCTGAGTGAAGTCAACGGTAATGATTTTGTTCTCGGAATCAACAGTGACCAGGGGAGTTTCATTTTCCTGAGCGACATCAAGAGCGGGAGTCACAACAACATCGTTGACAGTCAGCTGAGTGCCGCGGTCAAGAAAAAAAGAGCCATTGTCGTAAACGGTGGCAAGGCCCTTGTTGGCAGGCAGATTCACGGTCACCTTGGTATCGTTGAGCACCAGCGGGGCGGTGTTACCGACGACCTTAACAGTCCATATATCATAGGCGGCAAGAGTGTTATCGCTCACACGCTTGATATAGTGAGGGTCATTCTTGGAGTAGCTGCGGCCGATAACGTCGGTAATACCGGCATTGGTGAATGCAAAGAAATACTTAACGTTATAAGCACCTGCAACTGTAGGGCTGGCAACAATCGGAAGGTTATAAGGCTCGCGCACGGCATAGATATATTCGCTAACCTCAAAACCGTTCATAGTGCGCAGATAGTGGGCACCGTCGTCAGCTGTGATGTGAATCCAGTTCTTGGGGCCGGGCTCGGGATTGCTAACATAGCGCATGGCATAGGAATTCACGCCGTTCTGAAGGGTCATCTCGTCGAGATTGGTAACTGACTTCCCATCATCAACGCGGGTCAGTTCATACCAGCCGGTTTTTTCTGGAGTCATCGTTTCGTCAATCAGCAAACCGTCATAGAGGCTTATCACCCACGCGCAACCGGTGTCGGCGCCATCAGGAAAGGAATTCTTGCTATACCAGTTATAGACAGGGAAATTAGTATTGGAGGTCTGATTCAGCTGCGAGTCGGAGCTATAGATAACGAATGCGCCGGCGTTGTTTGATGTTCCGAGAGAGAAGCCGGATTCGGGAACAGTGGTCTGCACCTTCATCTGGGTGTTGTAGGTTGCGGAGGGGGTGATGTAAACACCCTGGGCATTAACGATATTGTAGGTTTCATCGCCTCTCGACTCGAAGCGCCAGATATTGCTGCCGGTGGTCGATGCGCCGAGGGCGTCACCGCCGTTCAGCCCGGATTCGGTAGCGACGAGCGGTTTGCCGTTGCGCACGCTGGCAATGCTGTACCAAATAGGAGCGTCAGCGGTTGAAGCCTGCGGCATATTCAAATCGGCGCGGGCGTTGCTGACAACTGAATTCAGAGCGTTGGCGGCTGCGGTTGCGGCATCGGCGGTGAGTGCCGGATCAACCACGGCGGCAACGGCGGCATTGATGGCATCGCTGATTTCGGCGCGGTGCGATTCTTTCACTTCGCCGGGAGCAGTGCCGTAGTCAACGCGGAGAGCTTCGGTCAGGGCGTTGCCGATTATGCGGCGCGCCGCACGGTGATTATAAACCTTTTCATATTCGCTCATCGAAACGGGATTCGTTCCTTCAATGTGTTTGGCCAGTTCATTAGCCATGACAACATAGCCGCGGCCGCTGACGTAGTTGGTGCTCATAATGTTCTGAGCGATATTCTCTTTCAGCGGAGTGTAGATGTCAATATAGGTCGCACCCTTTTCAGAAGCAATGGTCTGCAACTTGGCATTGAACGCAGTGCGGACAGCATCCTGGTCGGCATTGGTTGAAGGAGTCAGGGAAACAACATAAATCTCAGCCTGAGGAGCCTGAGCCTTGGCCTCATCAACAATCAGACGATAATTATTCTCATCCTGGCCGCCGACACCGTAGAACAGGAAAATCTTGGAAGGTTTCTCAGCCTGGTTCTGCAATGCGGAGCGAACGATATTGCGGGCTACGGGCAGAGTAACGCCACCCCAGCCCCACATCAGGCCACGGTCCTTAACCTTATTGGAACGAAGCAGCTCGTGCCATTCGCCGCCATGAATCGTTTCATCACCGAAAAAGAGCACATCGCCAGCGCTGACGGGATAGTAGGGGAACTGCTCAACGCGCGCACCGTTGGAGTTATTGCCGGCGCCTACGGGGTCCTGACTGGTGATTGTGGCGGGATAAACGGTGTTGTAGCCAACAAAGTCCTGAATGTGGTGACACCAGGCGGAATAACCGATGGGACGCGGATGCAAGCCGTCGTAGCTCCAGGTTCCGTTGCCATTGAGCGGGGCACAGACTTCGGAAAGGTTCACATGGTGAATTTTCGGATCGTTGGCAGCTTCCACGAATTTTGCAACCAGAGAATTGCAGAGCTCATAGTCGGGCTTAGCGTTGGATGAACGCGGCAGAATGGTCTGCAAATAGATTTCGGTTTCAGGCGATTCCAGACGCACGCGCTGGGCAATAATCTGAATATCGCGGGCGGTTTTGGCATAAGCGGTGCCGGAAGAAATATCGTTGGTACCGATCATGACAAACAGCTTCGAGGGTTTGGAGTCGATGTAGCTTTCGAGGTTTTCCAGCAACTCGGTGGCAAAACCGCCGGAATTACCGCGACCAACAACTTCCTGATGTGCGCCGAAGGCTTCGAACCAGGAGTGCATGTTAGTAATCGAATTACCGGCGAAGAGTATCTGACCGGGCTCGGTCGGCGTGGCCTGGAATGAATCATAGCGATGCTGACGGAAAGGCCCGTCGGCGAAAGCAGCCAATGACGCCCCGAGGGCAACAACAGCTGCAAGAGTGCGGAAAATTTTCATGATACTTTTGATTGTGTGATTGATAAGTATCTGCAAAAATAGTGATTATTCCGCACCTGTGCAAGTTTTTAAGATTTTTTCCAATATAAGCACCCCAAAACGGAAGCGAGGCCGCGCCCCTGATTCGGGATGCAGCCTCGCGGAATTTTCTGATTAAGCCGGATTACTTAACGGGAGCGATAGTTACGCAACGGTCAAGATAAACATTGGCCTTGCCACCGAAGCGGTCGGTAGCGTTGGTGGTAACTTCGAGCTTGCTTGCGTCAACGCCGTTGGCAACAAGAATCTTCTTAACGTTTTCAGCACGACGGGTGCGCAGACGAGCGTTAACAGCGTCGGTGCCGGTGTAGGTGTCGGCGAAGCCGGTGATAACATACTTTTCGCCGGAGTTCTTGATGGTGTTGGCTACGCTCTTGAGGACGTTGCGGTCGGTAGCGTTAACATTTGCAGAACCGATGCGGTAGTAAATGGTAGCGAGGTTCTGGATGCAGGGAGCAGCTTCGGGAGCCTTGGGCATGGGGCGACGGAGGCATTCGTCGAGCTTGCGCTGGGTGTCCTGCAGACGGCCTTCGCATTCAGCGAGGCGAGCCTTGATGGGATCGCAGTCTTCAATAACGGGGATAACCGGAACGATAGGAGCGGTCCAGGTGCGGTTGTTGAAGAGGTAGGTAACGCCGATGAGAGCAGCAACGTTGTCGGTGATACGGTTGTATTCCTTGGGTTCTCTGTTAGCGGAGATAGCAGTGTAGCGGAGGTCAAGGCTAAGAGCAACCTGCTTGCTTACGTTGAAGCTATTGATGATACCGGCGCGAAGAGCGAGGGAGGTATCGATGTGATCGGTAGCCCAGCCATCGTTGCCGTTTTGGCCAATCTTGTGCTGGAAGCCGAAATAAGCAGCGCCGCCAACATATGCGATGAAGTTGTAAACGCGATTGGGCTTGTAGCCGCACCACCAGTTGGTAACGTTCAGCATAGCGTCGAAGTTAACGCCGAGCTGACCAACGTGAGTCTTGTAGTAGCCATCATACATCTGATAGCCGTTGGCATCAGCGGTCAGGCCATAAACGTCAGCGTGGTTAGCGGCACCGCGCTGGCCGAGGTAGGTTGCACCGCCACGAAGGCCAAGGATGGGCGAGAACCACTTACCAACCTGCAGACCGAAAGCGGGGCTGGCGATACGATCCTTGAAGGGAAGAACTTTGTCGGTTTTGCCGAACACAACGTTCACACCACCTTCTGCGGAGAGGAACCAGTTGTCTTTGAAGCGGTTGAAGGTGTAGCCCTGAGCGGGATCCTCAACGTAAACAATCTCGGGGACAGCTGCGAATGCGGAATTAACCGACATCAGAGCTGCGCATGCGAGAGAAAGGATAGCACTTTTCTTCATAAACAGTTATGAGTTATTGAGTTAAATAATTAGTTGATACGTTATTAAGTGCAAAAGGGATATTTTTCGCGGTGCTAAGTTACACAAAAAATCTGATATTTACACTATTTATACAAAAATTTGTGAAAAAAAGTTCATCGGGGTCCGAAAATCGCAGATCCGATGCGAACAAGCGTTGCGCCATGGGCAACGGCCAGGGGCCAATCGCCGCTCATGCCCATCGACAATTCGGTGGCTGAGGGAATTACGCGTTGGAGCTCGCGGCTCAACTCCGCCAGGACTGCAAAATCGGCATTTATGCGATTTTCGTCGTCGGTATTCGAAGCCATGCCCATCAGTCCGACCACACGGACACCCTTAAGCGACGCAGCCAACCCGGCAACCGCCGGAATCTCTTCCGGCAGGAAACCGGTTTTGGTTTCCTCGGCTGCTACATGGGCCTGCAAGAATATATCCATGCACCGGCCAATGCGCTCGGCTTCAACCGACACCGCGCGCAATACGCGCTCGGAATCAATGCTTTCTATAACTGAAGCGCAAGTCACAACGCGGCGTACTTTGTTGGTCTGCAAATGGCCGATAAAGTGCCACACAACATCGTCGGGCATGGCAGCGGCTTTCATGGCCAGTTCATCGGCCCGGCTTTCGCCGAAGCGCCGTTGACCGGCATCATACGCCTCCCGCAGTTGCTCGAGCGGATGAAACTTGCTGACCGCAACCAACCCCACTGCCGGTGGCAACTGCCCGAGAATCGCGCGCAGATTATTGCTGACTGCCGGCATCGAGCTTAGCGCCGTAAACGTCGAGAATGGCGGTCTCGTTTATGGAAATGATTTCAAAGTCGGCCATAGTCGACTTCATGCCTTCCATAAAGTTATCATATGCGTTTTTGAAATTATTGCCGGCCACGAGTATTTGCGAAACCGAGCGCTTTTCAGCTGCGGTTTTCTCATCGATGGTGATGAACGCGGGCTTTACGAGATACCACTTATCGGCTGAATCGTCGCGGAAAATTTCGGAAATTTTGGTTTTCTTTACGGAAGTAACATCCATTTCGCCACTAACGAAGGGGGTAACTTCTTCAATAACGCGCGCTTCAGCTTCAGTAAAACTCAGGGCATCAACCATAAAGGTGTCCGTTACTTTTTTCTGCATGCCGTTCTCGACCATTTTATGGTAGGCGACTTTACATTCGAACCAGGAGGCCATATCTATAAATCAGGATTTAAAAGTTTATTGCAAAGAAAACCCGAGGGCGCAATGGGTCGCACCCTCGGGCTTGGAATCAGCTAAATTATTCGGCACGCTTGTTGACCTTGGAGCCAATCAGAGCGTAGAAGAGCAGGTAGGCTGCGCAGGCAACCAGAACCCAGTAGGAGGTCAGGTAGCCGAAGGCGTCGGCGATACCGGCCTGGATGGGCAGGATGATGCCACCGCCGCAAACCATTACCATGAAGAAGCCGGAAGCGGCTGCAGTGTACTTGCCGAGGCCTTCAACTGCGAGGTTGAAGATGCCGCCCCACATAACGGAGGTGCAAAGGCCGCAGAGCACAAAGAACAGGATATTGATCGGTGCGGGAACCATTTCGAACGACAGGCTGCCGCCTTCATTCGAGAAGCCGGGAACGGAAACGGTTATAGAAGTGTCGCAGAAAATGCCGAGCAGCAGCAGGATGATGGCTGCCGAGCTTACGCCGGTGAGCATGGCGCGGGAGCTGACTTTACCGCCGATAACGCCACCGATCAGACGACCGATAAGCATCATGAACCAGTACATACCAACGAGTGCGCCGGCAACTGCTGCGCCCATGCCAAGGCCGGGAACAACGGTGCCGTCAACAACAGCCTGAGCGGCTACGATTTCCGAGGGAAGCGATTCGGCAGCTTCGGTGCAAGCCTTGTCGCAAGTTTTGGTGCAAGGCTCGGTGCAGGCATTGTCGCAAGCCTTGTCGCAGCTGTCGCAATCGGCGGCGCAGGCAGCGGCGGTTGCAGCGGCAGCTTCTTCAAAGCCCTGAGCGTCGGGCGAAGCGATTGCTTCAGAAGCCTCTTCAAATGCTTTTTCAATAGGATTGGCGGATTCAGCGGCTTCAACGTTGCCCTGATATTCCACGAGTTCTTCAACAACTTCTGCTGCCACGGGGTCTACAGCGGCGAGCTGGGCGAGACCTTCGTTATACTTATCGATGGTTGCCTGAGCCTGTTCCTTGGTGGGAGCGGTCATGTAAACGTTGGCAATCTGGGGAACACCGATTTCGATGCCGATGTAGAGGAAGATGGCCAGAGCACCGAGAATGAAGTGACGGAAGCCGAGAGCGCCGGCCAGCGAGGGCTGTTCTTCAACAATACCGGCAGCCTTTTTGGCTTTCTGTTCTTCAAGGATGGGTTCGGGCAGTT
>CAMWSP010000023.1 GCA_947176935.1 uncultured Porphyromonadaceae bacterium
CACCCCAGCGACCTTATCGGCACTATCTTCAAAGGCGGCATCATCGTGCCTATCATTCAGACCCTCTTCCTCACCGTTATCGTTCTTTCCGTAGAACGTGCAATCGCTCTGAAGTCCGCTAAGGGTTCCGGCAACATCGCCAAGTTCGTTGCTGAAATCAAAAAGAAACTCGAAGTTAACGACATCGCCGGCGCTCAGGCTCTCTGCAAAAAGCAGAAAGGTTCCGTTGCTGCCGTAGTTTCCGCCGCTCTGGTTCGCTACGAAGAAATGGACAAGAACACCGTTCTGACCAAAGAACAGAAAGTTCAGACCCTGCAGAAAGAAGTTGAAGAAGCTACCGCTATGGAAATGCCTTCGCTCCAGCAGAACCTCCCCATCGTTGCTACCCTGACCACTCTCGGTACTCTCGTTGGTCTGCTCGGTACCGTTATCGGTATGATCAAATCGTTCCAGGCTCTGTCCGCATCGGGCGCTCCTGACTCGACCGCTCTGTCAACCGGTATTTCTGAAGCACTTGTGAACACCGCCTTCGGTATCGCAACCGGTGCATTCGCCGTTATCTCCTATAACTTCTACACCAACAAGATCGACAACCTCACCTACGCCATCGACGAAATCGGTTTCTCGATCGTTCAGACCTTCCAGGCTACTCACTAATTCCCCTATTACCCAACTAATTTAATCGTTAACTAAAGTAATATGGGAAAGCCAAAAATTAAAAGAAAGAGCACGCTCATCGACATGACCGCGATGAGTGACGTGACCGTTCTTCTGTTGACTTTCTTCATGTTGACCTCGACCTTCCTCGCCAAGGAACCCGCAACGGTTATTACCCCGTCGTCAGTGTCGGAAATCAAAGTCCCCCTGTCGAACCTGGTAACTATTCTCGTCAGCGGCGCCGAAGCCAAAAGCGACGGTTCGCTCAACCGCGATGTTGAAGGTAAGGTGTTCATCGGAATCACCGGCGACGTAGACTCCGTCTACTCCTCCGAAAAGGTGCGCCGCGACCTTCTGATCGAAGCCAATCGCCTCTACAACGAACGCTTCCCCGAAGCTAAAGTCAACTTCACCGCCGATCAAGTAACGGCTTTCTCCAAACTCGGCATGTTCGGTATGCCCATGAAAGACCTTCCCGCCTTCCTGAGCCTCCCGACAACCGAACAGGACAAAATCATGAAGGAATTCAACCCCGCAAAGGTTGGTATACCTATCAATGATAACCGCGACTTGACCAAACTGAACGAATTCCAGATCTGGATGGACGCCATGCAGCGCATTGCCCAGGACTACCGCAACAACGGTACCCTTAACGGCAAGGGCGAACCGGTTGACCCCAACCCCCGTTTCTTTGAAGCCATCAAGAAAACCGGCGAAGGTATCGCCGTTAAGGGCGACAAAGACACCCCCTACAGCGTTATGCACCTGGTGCTCGACAACCTCCAGACTTTGAAACTCAACAAGTTCAGCCTTATGACTGCTCTTAAATCCGAAAACGAATAACCATCATGGCACAGATAGAACAATCCGACAAGGGCGGCAAAAAGAAAAAAGGCGCCCAAAAGAAAATGTCGATCCATGTGGACTTCACTCCCATGGTTGACATGAACATGCTGCTGATTACGTTCTTCATGCTCTGCACCACGATGATTAAATCGCAGACCCTGCAGATCGCTCTCCCCTCGAACGAAAAACTCGAGCAGAGCCAGCAGAACAAAACCAAGCAGTCTGAAGCCGTTACCCTCATCCTTGACACCGAACGCGACGACAAAGGCCACGTTATCATGGAAACGGATGAAGCAACCGGCGCTACCTATCCCAAGCACATCGTTTACTACTACGAAGGTAAGCCCTTTGAAGGCTCCTTTGCCGACAACGACGTCGACAACGACAACTTCATCGACGCCGACAAGCTCAAGCTCAAAGAGCAGCGCTTCCGCGGCAACACCAACGGCGAAGCAAACGGTATCCGCGCTATCCTCCATCAGCGCAACAAGGACGTGCTTGCTAAAATTGATGTTCTCAAAAAGGAATGGAAGGAAGGAACCCTTGCATCCACCAAGGAAGCAAACGACTCCGTATTCCAGGCCCGCGCTCGCGAAATCCGCAACGACTCGACCCTGACCCGTCCCGTCGTTATCATCAAGGCCGGCCCCAACGCCAGCTACGAAGCAGTTATTTCGGCACTCGACGAAATGCAGCTCAACCAGATTTCGCGCTATCAGATCGACAACATCAATGCTACCGACTCGCTTCTGATTCTCTCTTACCTGAAAACTCAAGGCAAACTTTGAGAATACGTGATGAATTATTAACTTAACCATTAAACACAGAAAAGAATTATGGCTAAAGACGTAGATCTTTCATCGCGTGAGTGGACCGACATTATATTCGAAGGCAAAAACAAAGAATTCGGTGCCTATGAGCTCCGCAATCAGTCCGTGCGCCGCCACAACATGGCAATGCTCTCCGTAGTAGTCGTTATTGTGCTCGCTCTTCTGATTTCCCTGTTCGTTAGCAGCATCGAACGTGCCGAAGAAACCATTACCGGCGAAGCCGAACAGGAAATGGTTAGTGTCGACACCACACAGGATGAACCCGAACCCGAAGACGAACCCGAAGATCGCTTCGAAGAACCCGAAGTTGAAGAAGTCCTTCCCGAAGAAGTTCTCAACACCGTTAAGGTTACCGAAATCGCCATTGTTGACGACGACCAGGTTTCCAAGGAAGACGAAGTGAAGAACCAGGAAGAACTGACCCAGACCGAAACCGCTTTCGGTGCTTCTGACTTCGACAAAGGTACCGACGACGTAACTGTTGTTCGCGAAGTGAAAAACGAAGTTGTCGTTGAAGAAAAGAAAGCTCCCGAACCTGAACAAATCTTCACCGCTGTTGAAGAATCGCCTAAGTTCCCCGGTGGCGACGCCGAGCTCTACAAGTGGCTCAGCAAAAACATCCGCTACCCCGAAATGGCCGCTCAAAACAACATCCAGGGCCGCGTAACCGTGCAGTTCGTTGTTGAAAAGAACGGTTCCGTAGGTGAAGTTAAGGTTGTTCGTGGCAAGGACCCCGACCTGGACAAAGAAGCTGTTCGCGTTGTTAAATCCCTGCCCAAATTTATCCCCGGTAAGATGAATGGCCAGAGCGTACGCGTTTGGTACACTCTCCCCATCAACTTCAAACTCCAGGGCAGCTAATCTGACTTGCACTCCCTCTGAAGCGGCGGCGCCAAAAGCGTCGCCGCTCGCTTTTTGAATAATCCAACCCGTTGAATAATGCAACCCGGTTGCGCGAAATTCTTCGTAACTTTGCTGCCGTTATGGAAATACTGAAAGCAATTTGGGTCATACTTTGCGAAATGGCCCCCTACGTTCTCTTCGGATTCCTCATTGCGGGAATTCTTGAAGTTTGGGTCGACCGCCAGACAATGGCGCGTCATCTCAGTGGCCGCGGCTGGCGGCCGGTAGTCAAGGCCGCCTTGTTCGGCATACCGTTGCCGCTATGTTCCTGCGGCGTCTTGCCCGCGGCAGTTGCCTTGCGTCGCCGCGGGGCCTCGAAAGGCGCTACCACCTCGTTCCTGATTGCCACTCCGCAAACCGGCGTTGATTCCATTGCCGCAACCTATTCGCTGCTTGGCCCGGCATTCGCCGTTATCCGCCCCATTGCGGCGCTGGTCGGCGCAAGTCTCGGCGGCATGGCCGTTGGCAAGTTCGGCGATGAAGATGGTGCCGCAACTGAAATCGCTCCCGACATCACCGAGGCTGAGCGCCCCCGCGGATTCTTCCGCAAGTCGCTCGCTGCCGTGCGCTATGGCCTTATCGACATGGTTGCCAGCGTTGGTGGCTGGCTGATTATCGGTCTGATTGTTGCGGCGCTGATAACCGTTTTCGTGCCCGATGAGCTCTTTGTCAGCCTCAATCGCTATCCGCTGCTGGCCATGCTGGCCGTCGTGGCCGTTGCCATTCCGATGTATGTTTGCGCCACCGGCTCTATACCCATCGCCATGTCGCTGATGATGAAAGGCCTCTCGCCCGGCATAGCGTTCGTTATGCTCATGGCCGGACCCGCAGCCAATTTCGCTTCGATTCTCATACTCTCCAAAACCCAGGGCCGCCGCGCAACCGCCATCTATGTCCTGTCGGTCGTCATGACGGCAATCGTTTTCGGCCTGCTCATTGACCTGACCCTGCCGCGCGAGTGGTTTGCCATAAATAGTGGCTGTCATGCCGGTTGCCACGACTCCATCGGCTGGTTCCCCGCCGCATGCGCCGTTTTGCTGCTCGTCCTGCTGATTTATACTCAGATTACCAACCGCCATCACCATCACCATTTAACTGAAAATACAGATATGAAACAGACTTTTAAAGTTACCGGCATGAATTGCCCTCACTGCCAAGCCAGCGTTCAGCGCGCAATCGCCTCGCTGCCCGGTGTTGAAGCCGTCGATGTTGACCTCCACGGAGCCTCGGCAACCGTTGTCGGCAATGTTGACCCCGAAGCAGTGGTCAAAGCAGTCACCACCGCCGGTTTCAGCTGCTCGCTCTAAAAAATCAGCGCCCCGAGCAGCGCTCCTGCCGCATCGGCCGCCAGGTCGGCCCACTCGGCGCCGCGCCCCTGTTGCATGGCCCGCTGAAGCAGCTCTATAACCCCTCCGAAAAGCGTAACTCCCGTAGCGAGGAGCAACCGCAGGTTCAGAGGGGCTTTTTTGTTGCGCCAAATGTCGAACCACGCGCAAAAATAGAGCCCGCCAAACATTATGGCGTGCACTATCTTGTCCGTATGTTCCCAGAAACTGATGTCGTTGTCGGGCAGCGGATGCGGAGCCAGCGTCAGGTAGAGTATGGCCGCAACACACAGTGCTGTCAGCAGCCAGCGCGGCAGTCGCAGCAGCGGGTCGAGGATTCTCATTCCAGGGCCAGGCGCAAAACGTCGGCTACCGAGTTGACGTAGTTGAAGCGGATGCCGGTCAGATATTCCGGTTTTACGTCTTCAACGTTGCGGCGGTTCTCCTCCGATATGATAATTTCGGTTATGCCGGCGCGCTTCGCTGCCAGCACTTTCTCCTTGATGCCGCCAACGGGTAGCACCTTGCCGCGCAGGGTGGTTTCGCCGGTCATGGCCAAACGCTCGCGCACCGGGCGTCCGGTCAGCGCCGAAACTATGGCCGTCACCATGGTTATGCCGGCCGATGGGCCGTCTTTCGGTATCGCGCCTTCGGGAACGTGGATATGAATGTCTGACTTGATTCGCTCCGGGTCGATGCCGAATTCTGCTGCATGGGCCTTGACGAAGCGGTGGGCAATGGCTGCCGATTCCTTCATAACGTCGCCTAAGTTGCCGGTGAGCGTCAGCGCTCCGTCGCCCTTGCCGGCGGTGGTCACCGCCTCGATGAAGAGGATTTCGCCGCCAACTGCGGTCCATGCCAGACCGGTGGCTACGCCGGGAATGCGGTCGGTGGAATATTTGTCGTGGTTGTTGGTTTCAATGCCCAGCAACTCGCGCAGGGCGGTCGGTTCTACCGGCAGGGCGAACTCCTTGCCTGCGATTTTGGCGCGGATATATTTGCGGAGAACCGACGCGAGCTTTTTCTGGAGCTGGCGCACTCCGCTTTCGGCTGTGTAGTTGTCGATTATGTAGGCGATTGCGGCGTCGCTGACCGGAGCTTCATCGGGCTGCAGGCCCATCTCCTTGCGTAGGGTGGGGAGCAGGTGCTCGCGGGCTATTTCCAGCTTCTCTTCGGCCGAGTAGCCGCTGAGGTTAATGACTTCCATGCGGTCGAGCAGCGGCGAATCGATGGTGGAGAGTGTGTTTGCCGTCGTTATGAACAGCACTTCCGAAAGGTCGAAATCCAGGTCGATGTAGTTATCGTGGAACTTAACGTTCTGCTCCGGGTCGAGCACTTCCAGCAGTGCCGCCGAGGGGTTGCCCTTGTAGTCCTGGCCCAGCTTGTCGATTTCGTCGAGCATAATAACCGGGTTCATAACGCCCGAACGGCGCACCGCGTCGATAATGCGGCCGGGCATGGCGGCGATGTAGGTGCGCCGGTGGCCGCGGATTTCGCTTTCGTCGTGCATGCCGCCGAGGCTCACTCGCTGGAATTCGCGTCCGAGAGCGCGGGCTATACTCTGGCCGAGCGATGTTTTGCCTACTCCCGGAGGGCCTACCAGGCAAAGAATCGGTGCGTGGCTCTGGGGCGAGTGCATCAGCATTGCAACCTGTTCGAGCACGCGCTCCTTGACCTTTTCCAGGCCCGAGTGAGTTTCGTTGAGCTCGTTCTCGGCAAAAGCGAAGTCTTCGTTGCCTTCCGATTTGATTCCCCAAGGCAGGTCGAGAACCGTTTGGATATAGGCATATTGAGTCTGGAAGTCGGGCGACGTGGGGTTCAGGTGCTCCAGCTTGTTGATTTCGCGGGCCATTGTTTCCTTGGCCTTCGTGGGCATCGGGCAGACGTCGAGCTGCTCGCGGAAAAGGTCGATTTCCGAGCCTTCGCCGTAGAGTTCGGCGCGTATGGCCTCCATCTGGGTTTCCAGAATGGCGTTGCGCTGGCGCTGACCCATGCGCTGGCGAGCGCCCTCTTCGATTTCGGCGCGCACCTGCTCTTCGTCTTTCTTGGCAATGAGCAGGGCAATCAGCTCGTCAACGCGCTCGCGTATGCTGTCGTATGTGAGCAGGTTGTAGCGGTCGGTAATGCCGATAGGCGCGGTTACGCACATCGAGTTCACTATTGCGGATTCCGACGGGCCTTTACCCTTATTGTTGCCGTGGGCCGGAAAAGCCTCCTGAATCGGCGAGAACTCGTTGGCTTCGCTCATCAGCTTGCCGGCGTATTCCAGACGCGCTTTAAAATCCTGTGTCATGCGCGGCTTGGCTTCGTGGACTGTGGTCGCCACAACCGTAATCGAGTCCGCAACCGATGCTTCGGCCTGAGCTTCAAGCCGGATTTTCTCGCTATGACACATCACCATAGCCACCGCGTTGCCGTCGGGAATCGGAATTATCTTCATCACCTGACCAACAACGCCGAGCCTATACAGGTCGTCGAACCGCGGATTGTCGACCGAAGGGTCCTTCTGGCAAACTATAGCTATTGCGGCGTTGGTGCGCTCGGCATATTCAGCCAGGCGGCGCGACGACGGGCGCACTAAGTGAATGGGGAAAATAACGCCCGGAAAAAGCACCAGATTGCGCGTGGGCAACACGGGCAGAGCCGAGTAATTTATTTCGGCGGAAAATTCAGTATTCTTGAGTTCGATGTGTCCTACCGACACTGTTTCTTGTCTGCTCATAAAATAATAGCGGAGGGGGTGATCGCGTTGGGATTCGAACCCAAGACCCACAGCTTAGAAGGCTGTTGCTCTATCCAACTGAGCTACGCGACCCTTTTATTTGTGCTTTTGCGACTGCAAAGTTACAAAATTTTTCGTAACTTTGCAGCCTAAGTTCATCAAAATTTAACCAAACAAGCCAAAATAGATGGAATTGAACCGCTTAACGGCCATTTCGCCGGTCGACGGCCGCTATCGCAACAAGTGCGAGCGCCTCGACGAGTTTTTTTCGGAGTATGCACTGATTCGCTACCGCGTTAGGGTAGAAGTAGAATATTTTATCGCTCTGTGTGAGCTCCCGCTCCCCCAGCTGGCCGAGGTGCCTCATTCTGTTTTCCCGCTGCTTCGCGCCATATATGAGAACTTCACTTTGGCCGATGCCGAGCGCATCAAGGAAATCGAGAGCGTTACTAACCACGACGTCAAGGCCGTTGAATATTTCCTCAAGGAAAAGTTCGCCGCCCTCGAGCTCGATTCCTTCAAGGAGTTTATCCACTTCGGCCTGACCAGCCAGGATATCAACAACACCGCAGTGCCTATGAGCATCTGCGATGCCATTGTTGAGGTCTATGCTCCCGCAATCGACGCGCTGGTTGAGCAGCTCGAAGACCTGGCCGCCCAGTGGCGCGACATCAGCCTGCTGGCCCACACCCACGGTCAGCCCGCGTCGCCAACCCGTCTCGGCAAGGAAATCATGGTCTACGTCAGCCGCCTGCAAACCCAGCTCGCCCTGCTCAAAACCACTCCTATCTCCGGCAAGTTCGGCGGCGCCACCGGCAATTTCAACGCCCACAACGTTGCCTTCCCGCAGATTGACTGGAACGCCTTCGCCCAAAACTTCCTCCGCGAAAAGCTCGGCCTGGTGCGCGAATATCCCACCACTCAGATTTCTCACTACGACAACATGGCCGCGCTGTTCGATGCCCTGCGCCGCGTCAACACCATTCTCCTCGACCTCGACCGCGACATGTGGATGTATATTTCCATGAACTACTTCAAGCAGCGCATCAAGGCCGGCGAAGTCGGCTCCTCGGCTATGCCCCACAAAGTCAACCCCATCGACTTCGAGAACTCCGAGGGCAACCTCGGCATGGCCAACGCCCTGTTCGCCCACCTGGCCCAGAAGCTGCCCGTGAGCCGCCTGCAGCGCGACCTCACCGACTCCACGGTTCTGCGCAACGTCGGCGTGCCTTTGGCCCACACTCTCATCGCCATTGCCTCCACCGCCAAGGGCCTGGGCAAACTCCTGCTCAACGAAGACGCCATCAACCGCGACCTGCAGCAAAACTATGCCGTAGTGGCCGAAGGCATCCAAACCATTCTGCGCCGCGAAGGCTATCCCAACCCTTACGAAACTCTCAAGGCGCTGACCCGCGTCAATACCGCCGTAACCCCCGAAATCGTGAATAATTTCATCGATTCCCTCGAAGTTTCAGACGCTGTCAAGGCCGAACTGCGCCAAATCACTCCTATATCCTACACCGGACGTTGAACCAACTGCCCCCGCCGGAAGTTGTTATAGCAAATGGCTAAGATTACTAAACAAGAGGCGCTGGACTACCATAAGTATCCGCGCCCGGGCAAGATTGCTGTCGAGCCCACCAAACCCTACTCGTCGCAGACCGACCTCGCGCTGGCCTATTCGCCCGGCGTGGCTTATCCCTGCGAGGAAATCAAGGCGCATCCCGCCGATGTTTATGACTACACTGGCAAGGGAAACCTCGTTGCCGTTATTTCGAACTGCACTGCGGTGCTCGGCCTGGGCGACATTGGCCCCGAGGCCGGCAAACCGGTTATGGAGGGCAAGGCTCTGCTCTTCAAGATATTCGCAGGACTCGACTGCTTCGACATCGAAGTCGCCGAAAAAGACCCCGCCCGCTTCGTCGAAGTCGTCAAGGCTATCGCCCCGACCTTCGGCGGCATAAACCTCGAGGACATCAAGGCGCCGGAGTGTTTCGAAATTGAGCGCCGCCTCAAGGCCGAGTGCGATATCCCCGTGATGCACGATGACCAGCATGGCACCGCCATCATTTCAGCCGCAGGATTGCTCAACGCCCTTGAAATCCAGGGCAAGAAAATTGATGAAATCCGACTCGTAGTCAACGGCGCCGGTGCTGCGGCTGTCAGCTGCACGCGCCTCTACGTCGCGCTGGGCGTCAAGCCCGAAAACGTCGTCATGTGCGACTCCAAGGGCGTTATCCGTTCCAACCGCCCCAATCTCAGCGACCAGAAGCGCGAGTTCGCCACCGACCGCGATATTTCCACTCTGGAAGAAGCCATGCAGGATGCCGACGTGTTCCTCGGCCTTTCCGTCAAGGACGTTGTCACCCCCCAAATGCTCCTTTCCATGGCCGCCAATCCCATAGTCTTTGCCCTGGCCAACCCCGACCCCGAAATCGACTATGAACTGGCGCTGAAAACCCGCCCCGACGCCATAGTCGCCACCGGCCGCAGCGACTATCCCAACCAAATCAACAACGTTCTGGGCTTCCCCTACATCTTCCGTGGCGCGCTCGACTGCGGCGCAACGGAAATCAACGAAGCCATGAAGTTGGGCGCCGTGCGCGCCATCGCCGCCTTGGCCAAGGAGCCTGTGCCTCCCGTGGTCAATGCCGCTTATGCCGACGATGGCAATGGCGGTAGGCTCACCTTCGGCCGCTTCTACATCCTGCCCAAACCGCTCGACCCGCGGTTGCTCACAACCGTTTCGCCCGCCGTGGCCCGCGCCGCTGCCGAAAGCGGTGTGGCCCGTCGCCCCATAACCGACTGGGCGGCCTACGACGAACGCCTGCATCATCTCATGGGAGTGGACAACAAGATGCTGCGCCGCATCCACGACGAAGCCCGTTCCGCCGCCCATAAGCGCGTTGTGTTCGGCGAGTCCAATACCGACAATACCCTGCGCGCCGCCGTAGCCGCCAAGGCCGACGGTATCTGCATTCCCATTCTGCTCGGCAACGAGGAAATGATTCGCAAGCGTGCCGACCGCCTCGGCCTCGACCTGACCGGCATTGAAATCGTCAACCCGCGCCACGACCGCGAAGCGCCGCGCCGCGAGCGCTATGCCGACCTGCTCGCCCGCAAGCTCCAGCGCCGCGGAATGACGCGCGCCGTTGCCATCGACCGCATGTACGACCGCAACTATTTCGGCATGATGATGGTTGAAACCGGCGATGCCGACGCCTTCATTTCCGGCACCTACTCCAGCTGCGGCCAGAACCACGACATTGCGCGCGAGGTCATCGGCGTGCGCGATTCCTTCGGCAGCTTTGCCGCTCTACATATCGTCAACACCCGCCGAGGCGTTTACTTCCTGGCCGACACCGCCATCAACGCCCACATGACCGACGATACGCTCTACGACATTGCCCGCCTGGCGCGCGAAACAGCCGAGTATTTCGCCCACGAACCCGTAATGGCCATGGTCAGCAGCTCTAACTTCGGCTCCAGCGAGGAGCGCGAGGCAACCATGGTGGCCCGGGTGGTCAACCGCCTGCAGCGCGAGTTCCCCGAGCTCCCCGTCGACGGCGAAATGCAGATTCAGAACGCCCTCAACACCAAGCTGCGCGACTCCAACTTCCCATTCACGCGCCTCAATGGCCGCCAGGTCAACACTCTGGTGTTCCCCAACCTCACCGCCGCCCATTCCTCCTACCGTCTGCTGCTCGAAATGGGCATTGCCGACGCCATCGGTCCGATTCAGATAGGCTTGAAAAAGCCCGTCCACTTCGTCAACGTCGACACTCCCGTGCGCGACATTATCAACGTCGTGGCCGTGGCCGTCATCAACGCCAGCTTTTCCCGCTGATTCCCTAAACAAATTCACTGAAAGAGGTGTTTTAACAATAAAAAGTTAAAACACCTCTAATTCTTTTCAAGCTATGGCTACATCAAAAACATTCAACGAAAAAAACTATCCCGGTGCTGCAATCGATGCCGCCGACAATGATCAGGAAAACCGCCGTTTGGAAAAGCAGGCAACCTGCCGGCTTAACAACAATCCCCGCAATAATCCTGCCTGACGTCGCATCAGCCCAATTCGGCGATGCGGGCCACGTATTTGCCGATAATGTCGAACTCAAGATTCACCACCGTGCCTACCTTGATGTCGCTGAAGTTGGTGTGCTCAAGGGTGTAGGGTATGATGGCCACTCCGAATGAACCGCGCTGCGAGTTGCAAACGGTCAGGGAAACACCGTTCACTGTAACGGACCCTTTCTCGACCGTGAAGTAACCGCGGCGCTCCATTTCCGGGTCTGGGGTATATTCAAAAGTGAACTCAACCGACCCGTCGAGCTCTTTGCGGGCCGTGCAGCGGGCGGTGCAGTCAACGTGGCCCTGCACTATGTGGCCGTCAAGCCGCCCGTTCATCATCATCGAGCGCTCCAGGTTAACCTTGTCGCCAACTCCCAGCAGCCCCAGGTTCGAGCGCCGCAGGGTTTCTTCAACTGCCGTTACCGTATAGGTCTTGTCGGCCGGATTTACGGATGTCACAGTCAGGCACACCCCATTGTGCGCTACCGACTGGTCCACCTTCAGTTCGTCTGCAAATGTAGAATTAACTGTCAGCTCAACGTTGCCGTCTTTAGAGGTCGTGGCCACTACTTTGGCCGGTTCTTCAACTATTCCTGAAAACATAGATTTATTGCTTAATCGGTTAAATTTTTCGCGAAGTTAGCTCAAAATCGGCTAAGCGCCGGCCAAATGCGCGTTAATTATTGTTAATCGGTGCGCAGGTGAATTATCTTTTGCGTAACTTTGTTGCACCGAATCCAATTTACTAACCAAAATACTTATCAGATATGTCAAAAGTTACAGTTGTAGGCGCCGGTAATGTAGGCGCAACTTGTGCTAACGTGCTCATCACATGCGGCATCGCCGATGAAGTAGTTCTCATCGACATCAAAGAAGGCCTCTCCGAAGGCAAAGTCATGGACATCATGCAGACCGCCAACATTCTCGGCGTGCAGACCCGTGCCAAGGGTGTCACCAACGACTACACCGCCACCGCAGGCTCCGATATGGTCGTTATCACTTCCGGCATTCCCCGCAAGCCCGGCATGACCCGCGAAGAACTCATCGGTGTTAACGCCGGTATCGTCAAGAGCGTAACCGACCAGGTGCTCGCCCACAGCCCCAACGCCGTTATTCTCTGCGTTTCCAACCCCATGGACACCATGACCTACCTGATTCACAAAACCAGCGGTCTGCCCAAAAACAAAATCATCGGCATGGGCGGCGCGCTCGATAGCGCTCGCTTCCAGTATTTCCTCTCCAAGGCTCTGAACGCTAACCCTGCCGAAATTGAAGGCATCGTTATCGGCGGCCACGGCGACACCACCATGATTCCTCTCACCCGCTATGCTGCCCAGCGCGGCATCCCCGCTTCGACCCTGCTCGACGCTGAAACTCTCCAGAAGGTTGCTGCCGACACCATGGTTGGCGGCGCTACCCTCACCGGCCTGCTCGGCACCTCCGCCTGGTATGCTCCCGGCGCTGCTGCTGCAAGCGTTGTCGACGCTGTTATCCACGACACCAAGCGCATGATTTCCTGCTCCGCAATGCTCGAAGGCGAATATGGCCAGAGCGACATCTGCATCGGCGTGCCCTGCATCCTCGGCAAGAACGGTATCGAAAAAATCGTTGAATTCGACCTCAACGAAGAAGAAAAGGCCCTCTTCGCAAAGAGCGCCGAAGCCGTTCGCAAAACCAACGCTGCTCTCGCCGGCGCCCTCTGATTGAACTGATTCTGAAATCTTTAACGGGAGGCTGCGCCGGTCTGGCGCGGCCTCCCATGTTTTTTCGAAATGACCGGAAAACGAAAAATTCTGATTGCCGTAGCTGCAGTGCTGCTTATAATCGTGGCCGGTGCCTATGGCGCCTGGCGCTATCTGTCCTCCCCCTACCAAGGCCCTGATGTCGCCTGGGTTTATCTGCCTCATGGCTCCACGCGTCAGGCCCTGGCCGACTCGCTCAAATCGGCTTTGGGCGACCGCACGGGCAGCCGGGTGGCTGCCATTTATGGCGCGGTGGCAAAAGCTGACGCTCAGCTCTATGGCGCATACCGCATCGAGCCCGGAACTTCAGCCAAAGCCATAGCGCAGCGGCTCGTGCGCCACCGCCAGACCCCCGTGCGACTGACCTTCAACAATGTGCGCACTCTGCCCCAGCTGGCCGAGCGCATCAGCTCTCAAATGGATTTTTCTGCCGGGGAGTTTCTTGCCGCAGCCGATTCCCTGCTGCCCGCCGCCGGCTTTAAGTCTGCCGCCCAATATCCGGCGGCATTTTTGCCCGACACCTATGAATTCTACTGGTCTACCGGGGCCGGCCCGACTGTTGCCCGTCTGCTCGAGGAGCGCAACCGCTTCTGGAACGATTCGCGGCGCCAAAAGGCGGCTGCCCTCGGCTTGACTCCCGTTCAGGCTGCCACTCTCGCCTCTATCGCCGAAGAGGAAACCAACAATAAGGCCGAACGTGCCGTAGTCGCCCGCCTCTATCTCAACCGCCTGCACAAAGGAATGAAGCTCCAGGCCGACCCTACGGTCAAGTTTGCCTTGGGCGATTTTTCGCTGCGGCGCATCCGCGGCGAGCATCTGAAGGTTCAGTCGCCCTACAATACCTACAACGTTGCCGGCCTCCCTCCCGGCCCGATTCGCGTGGCCGATGGCGCCACTATCGACGGCCTGCTCAACTCGCAGCCTCATAAGTGGATTTACATGTGTGCCAAAGAGGATTTTTCAGGCACTCATAATTTCGCCGCCGACTATTCCGCCCATATGGATAACGCCCGCCGCTATCAGCGCGCGCTCAACTCCCGCGGAATCAAATAGAATCCGCGCTGCCGAAATAGGTCGCTGCCGAAACCCTGTTTTGGTTTTCCAGCGTCTGATAGGTCTGGATAATGGCCCGCAGCAGCGAGTCCATCGGCGCCTGCTCCGCCATGCCCGTGTCGAGCAGGTTGTTCTGCAGCAGCGGGTCTTTTTTGAGGTCATAGAGTCCGCGGGTCTGCCATGAATCGGTGTTGAGCTGGATAACCAGGTCGCCCCTCATCAGTTCCGGAACGTTCGTCCAGCGCATCGCCCAGGGCTCGAGGCTTTCGTCGAAAACGTTGCGCCCGAAGGCAAAAAACGGCTTGTCGTGGCCCATCAGCGCCAGCAGCGTCGGCATCACGTCTATTTGCTGCATCATGCCGGGGCGCACTCCCGGTTCTACCGCTTCGCCCGACGGGTCGAAAATGATAATGGGGATGCGGGCCTGACCCACCGGGGTGTTATATTGCGCGTGTTCCGTGGGGTGGAGAAACGCATGGTCGGCCGAGATTACGAAAATTGTGTTGCTATACCAGGGCTGCCGTGCCGCTTCCTCAAAAAATCGGCCCAGCGCCATATCGGCATAGCGGATGGTGGGGTAGACCTCCAGGCCCGGTTCGTGGGGAAAGCGGTCGCTATAGCGTTCCGGAACCACGAAAGGATGGTGCGACGACAGGGTGAACACCCCCGCCATAAACGGTTGGCTGAAAGTCGACAGCGTGTGGCAGAAATATTGCAGGAACTCTTCGTCCCATATGCCCCACGAACCGTCAAAGTCATCCATACCCCCCGTCGCCGGGTCGGCGCAATATTCCGTCAGACCGAAATAGCGCTTGAAGCCGCAATGGCGCGCAAAGCCCTGCAGCCCGAGCGATTCATTGTCGGCGCCGTGAAAAAAGGCGGTTTCGTAGCCCTTTTCGTTGAGAACCGCAGGCAGGCCTTCAATGTGGTTCTGACTGTGGAGGCTAACAACGAATGAACCGTCCATGCGCGGAGTGGAGGCGAACACCGACGGCATCGCGTCGATCGAGAACCCCGAGTTGCTGAACGTTGACTCGAAGCGACATGATTTGGCCATCAGCGAGTCGAGATTCGGCGTGTACCCTTTATATTGCCCGCCATCTATGTCGGGGTTGAGCAGCCCGGAAAACTCCTGCGAGAAGCTTTCGAGCAGCATAATGACGATATTCTTTCCCGCCAGCGGGCCCGGGGCGGCAGCTCCCTGATGAAGCGGCGAATAAACCGCCAGCATCTCGCCCTCCGAGCTGTACAGTGGCGGCATGGTCGGCGCCTGGTGGCCGAGAGTGCGGATAATCGAAAACGGAGTGTTCAGAACCACCGCCGCATCGGCCGGCGCAACCGCATAGCGCTGCGCAAAGTTAACCGACATAGGGCGCTGGAAGCGCGACGGCCAGGAGCCGCGCACTCCCGAAATGAAAAAGAACACGCTCAGACCCAGGCTGATGGCCATTGTCGCGTAATAGCGGCCGGCGGGAGCTTTGGCAAGAGCCGGAGTCGAGGGGCGAACGTAGAATCGCCAAAGGCAGAACGCCATGCCTGCCATCAGCAGAACCAGATACCAGTGGCTGATAACTTCAACTCCGATAATGGCGCCGAGGTTATTCTCCCCGCCGAATTCGCGGAAAATCGAGGCGGTTGTGCGTGCCTGGCGGTAGGAAAAGAAAACCGTGTCGCAGAGGTTCGCCAGCAGCAGAACCGTGTTCAGCGTCACATACGTTATGCGTTGCACCTTAAACCAGCCGGCCCGCTCCTTGAGCCGCAGCGGCAGCAGTACCATCAGCAGCCACAGGGCGTTGCCATACATAATGGCGGCTATGTCAAACCTCAGGCCACCAACGAACATCAGCCACAGCGCGCGGCCCGTCCGGCTGAAAAACGGTGCGTTCTCCCAAAAGAACACCGCCCGCGTCAGCATCATCAGCGCCGCAGCGAGCAGCAAATCGGCCAGACAGCGCAGCAGCAGGCTGTTCTTAAATTTCGTCATCATCGTCGTCATCGTCATCGTCGAAGTCAAAGCCTTCGTCAGACCAGAGGTCAGATGTAAACGATGCCAAATCGCGGCCCTCGCGCTTGGTGGGGCGTCCCAGACCCTTGCGGCGGTCAATGAAGCCGCTGATGCGCACAACGTCGAGCAAATCCAGCTCGCTCTGCGGGGTTATGTTCTCCATATAGTCCGGAACGAGCTTGGCGCCCAAGCGGTTCTGGGTGCATTGCAAAACGCGGAAAGAGTAGGTCACCGGCGGTTTGCGCACCTTCACTATATCGCCCGGCTTCACCGTACGCGACGGCTTGACCAACACGTCGTTAATCATAACGCGGCCTTTCTTCACTGCGTCGGTAGCTATGGTGCGCGTTTTGAATATGCGCACCGCCCAGAGCCATTTGTCAATGCGTGCTTCCATCTGGAAAATTTCGTGCTACTTGTTGTTGAACTGGCACATGGCCGTCTGAATGCCGGCCAGCACAAAGGTTTTTACTGCGTCGATGGCCACCTCGATGCGCGGTTCCAGAGCCTTGAGGTCGTCGGAACTGAAGCGGCTCAGAACGTAGTCCACCTGGTGGCCCCGCGCAAAGTCGTTGCCTATGCCGAAGCGCAAACGCGGATAGGCCTGCGTGCCGAGCATGGCGGCAATGTTTTTCAGGCCGTTATGGCCGGCGTCGGAGCCGGAGCCCTTAATGCGGATTGCTCCGAACGGAAGCGCCAGGTCATCAACCAGTATCAGAATGTGGTCAACGGGGATTTTCTCTTTCTGAGCCCAATAGCGCACCGCCTCGCCCGAAAGGTTCATGTAGGTCGACGGCTTCAGCAAAACCAGCTGCTTGTTCTTGATGCGCGCATACGCCACATCGCCGTAACGCTGGGTGGAGAAAGAGATATTGGACCCCATAGCCATGGCGTCCAATATCATAAATCCTATGTTGTGGCGGGTCTGGTGATATTCCGCACCTATATTCCCGAGCCCAACAATCAGGTATTTCATAGGCCTGATTACTTAGCAGCCTGAGCGGCGGCGCCACGGGCTGCACGGGTCAGGGCTACGGTGCAGACAACTGCGTTCTTGGCGTTGATCAGTTCCAGACCTTCGAAGTGCAGGTCACCAACCTGAATGGTCTTGCCGAGGCCCAGGTTGTCAACGTTGATAACCAGACGTTCGGGAACGTTGGTGTAGATGGCGCGTACGCGCAGTTTCTTCATGTTCAGCTGGAGCTTACCACCGGCTTTAACACCTTCGGCGTGGCCTTCGAGCTGTACCGGAACTTCGATAACAACGGGCTTCTTGTCATTTACTTCCAGGAAGTCAATGTGAAGAATGTTGTCCTTAACGGGGTGGAACTGAAGGTCCTTCAGAATAGCGTTGCGCTTTTCGCCGTTAACGTCGAGTTCAATAGCGAAGATGTCGGGAGTATAAACGAGCTTGCGAACGGCTTCGTTGGTAACGGTGATGTCGCGGGTAATGATACCCTTGCCGTTCTCGATTTCAACGAGCTTTTCGCCCGGCTTCAGAGCTGCGGTGTAGGGGAGGTCAACGAGTTCGCCGCCATTGATAACTGCGGGAATTTTGCCTTCGGCGCGGAGAGCCTTGGTTGCTTTTTTGCCGAGGTCGGTGCGGGGTTCGGCGGTGAGCTGATAAGTTTTCATTTTGGTTTGATTGTTAAAAGGGGTTGTGTTACTAAAAATTAAATCAATAATTTCCCATCACACGATTGGAAAACCGGCCGCAAAGTTACAAAAAAATTCCCAAATTCCCAAATCCCCCCAATTCATTTTTATCCAATCCGCGACCCATTACTAATCACTAATTACTAATTAAAAAAGAATTGCAAATTACGAATTTACCGAAAACTGCCTTGGCGTATCAGTGCCACACCAACGGCGGCAACGAAAAAATCACCATCCTGCCCCCGGATTGTGTGGTAATCCAATAACCGGCCCCCCTTACCGATCTTACCGACCTTAAAGCCCCTACAC
>CAMWSP010000024.1 GCA_947176935.1 uncultured Porphyromonadaceae bacterium
CCCTACGAAATGTGCAAGTTCATCGGCAACAACCCCGAAAACGGCCAATCCGGCAGCGTTTACGGCACTCTGACCGACGGCGTTATCTCCTTCCCCGAAGGCGCATTCTACCTCGACGACGAATATGCCGGCAAAGTTCTGCTCGAATCCGGCAGCAGCTTCCAAATCATTCTGCCCGGCTCGACCGAACCTGAACCCGAATGGAAATCCATCGGCAAGGGCAACTGGGTTGACGGCTTCTTCACCGACCAGTCGTATGTAATGCTTAAAGAAAACATCAACAACGTATGGGAAGTTGAAATCGAAGAATCCACCGCTACCCCCGGCATCTACCGCGTTCTCCCCTACGCCGATGGCACTATCGGCTCTGATGCTGGCCACATGCGAGAGGCCGACAACGAAAACTACTTCGTTGTCAACGCCACCAACCCCGACAGCGTTTATGTTATGGGCAACTTCACCCCCTTCAACAAATTCAAATTCTATCAGAAATGCCCCGAAGCAGCTGAAGACTTCGACGCCGAACACGATGAACCTCAGTACGGCAAACTCGCCAATGGCGAAATCTTCTTCCCCATCGGTTCGTTCACCAAAATCTACGAAGATGGGGACTACACCGCCAACACTGACGGCATTCTGATGCTCGTTCTCCCCGGCACCGAACTTAAGGACTACCAGCTCGTAGCCTCCACCAACCTCTGCCACGACAGCGACCAAGCCGCCATCAACTTTAGCATCGTTGGCTCCGGCATTGCCTCAGCCCGCACAACCACTGTTGCCGGCCACTACATCTTCCCTGAAGACGTTGAAGGCGAACCCGTGGCTGTTGACCTCACCGCCGAAACCATCGACCACAAGGTCAGCAACCCCGTAGGCGGCAACACCACCATTGTTGAAGCCCTCGACGCCAACGGTAACGTTCGCCGTAAGCTCACCGTTTACCACTTCAACAACAACGACGTTACCGGCTGGCATGCCGTTGAAGGCAAGATTGCCAAGGTTACTGAAGCTACCCTCTTCCCCGCCATTGACGATGTAGCAAGCCAGGAAATCACCTGCACTATTGAAGAAAAAGACGGCACTCCCGGCATGTATCGCCTCGTCAACACCTATGCTGACCACTCCCTCGCTCTGGACCACAAAGAACGCCATAACCACTATCTCTACATTGATGCTACCGATCCCGACTACGTAATACTCGTTCCGTCGGCCACCGGTATCGGCTCCGTAAAATACGGCGACTTCTACCTCACCAATGAAGCCTGCATCTACGACCAGATCGGCTTCAAGGAGTTCGCTAAGGAAAATGGCATGTGCGGCACCATGGAAAACGATGTTATCGACCTGGGCAACGTTAAGTACGCAGCCAACAACCGCTGGCGTGGTGCATGGATTTCGGCCGGTGATGATGAAGTTTACAACATCACCGTTGAACTCGTTGACGACAGCGGCATCTCGGAAATCAGCTCCGACAGCGAAACCGATGCGGTTTACTACAACATCCGCGGCCAGCGCATTGCCAGTCCCACAGTTCCCGGCTTCTACATCCGCAACAACACCAAAGTTTACATCAAGTAATCTCCCCCCTCTCAATACAAAAGCCCGCCGACATCGGCGGGCTTTTTATTTTTTTATTGAAACCAATAACTCAAATTCCTCAAATAATTCCAATTACTCCAATAACTCCAATTAGAGCTATCCAACTATCTTGAAGCGCGCAAATTTCAGCAGCAGGGTCTTTTCGCCCTCGCGCTCAAAGTCTACGATGATGCGCGTGTCCTCCATCGAGCGGTCAACCGTGCGGATCACTCCCCGGCCGAACTTCAGATGCTCGATAACCATGCCTTCGCTCACCTGAGGCTCTGGGCCACGCGAGGCCGAGGCCGGAGCGGGCGCGGGGCCGTAGGGGCGGAAGTTGCCCAGCGGGCGCATCTGAGGGCGCACAGGCACCTCCTCGACCGTGCTGCCGGCCGACACCCGCAGATAATCCGGGCTAATATCCTTGAGGAAACGGGAGGGCAGGGGAAGCACCGTCTGGCCGTTGCGGAAGCGCGATGAGGCATAGCTGAGCATGCAGAAGCACTTGGCGCGCGTAATGGCCACATAGAGCAGCCTGCGCTCCTCCTCGACCTCGCGCAGCGAACCCATAGCCATGCCCGAAGGGAAAAGCTCCTCCTCAACGCCCACAACGAACACATTGTTGAACTCAAGCCCCTTGGCGGCATGGGCGGTCATCAGGGTCACTCGCTCGGTGGCCTGCATGTCGTCGTCCTTGCGGTCCTGGTCGGTTGCGAGCGACGCCATGCCGAGGAAATCGGCCATGGAAATGTCGGTCGACCCCTCTTCGAGGCGTTCCTCAACGAACTCGCGCACGGCGCTGACCAGTTCCTCGAGGTTTTCGCGGCGGGCCACTGTTTCCGGCGCATGGTCGGTCAGATACTGCGCCATCAGCCCCGAGCGGGCAATGATTTTCTCCGCCACCTCGAAGGCCGAAAGGCCGCGCAGGTTCATGTCTACGAAGCTCTCTATAAGCTGACGGAACGCGTCAAGCTTTTTCAGCGCCGACGAAGCGAGGCCGGCAGGGTAGGCCGCAGGGTCGCTGATAACCGTCCAGAGGCTCACCTGAGCCTCCAGGGCGGCGCGTGTCAGCCGCTGCATGGTTGTCTGGCCGATTCCTCTGGCGGGGGTGTTGATGGCGCGACGCAGGGCCTCATCGTCGTCAACGTTCATGCTCAGCCGGAAATAGGCCAGGGCATCCTTGACCTCCTGGCGCTGATAGAACGACAGGCCACCATAAATGCGGTAGGGGATGTTGCGCTTGCGCAGCGACTCCTCCAGCACGCGGCTCTGAGCGTTGGTGCGGTAAAGAATGGCATAATCCTCGAATGAATCGTGGGCCTCGGCGCGGCGCGTGGCAATGCGGTTGGCCACCAGATAGCCCTCCTCGAAGTCGCTGTAGGCCTTTACGAGCTCTATGGGCGCTCCCTGCTCATTGCGCGAGAAAACGTTTTTGCGTATCTGCTCGGTGTTTTTTGCAATGAGCGAGTTGGCGGCGTTGGTTATGGTCTGGGTCGAGCGGTAGTTCTGCTCGAGCTTGAAGGTCTGCAGGGTGGGGTAGTGGCGCTTCAGGTTCAGTATATTGTCGATATTGGCGCCGCGGAAGGAGTAGATGCTCTGCGCGTCATCGCCAACAACGCAGAGATTGCCGCTCTGGCGCGTGAGCATCTGAACTATCAGGTGCTGGGCAAAGTTCGTGTCCTGATACTCATCGACCAGCACATAGCGGAAAAACTCCTGATAGTGGTGGAGAATGTCAACGTTGTCGCGAAACAAAACGTTGGTGAAATAGAGCAGATCGTCGAAATCCATGGCGTTGCTCACGAAGCAACGGCGGCAATATGCCTCATAGACCGCGTAGAGCATGGGGCGGCGCGCGCGTTTGTCTGCCTCGATAATGTCGCGGCTGGCCTTATACTGCGTCGGCGAAATCAGCGAATTCTTGGCGGCTGATATGGCGCCGAGAACGCTCGACGGCTTATAAACCTTGTCGTCCAGGTCCATTTCCTTGATAATCGCCTTGACCAGTGCCTTGGAGTCCTGAGTGTCGTAGATGCTGAACCCCGGCTTGAAGCCGAGGCGGTCGGCATGGGAGTTCAGAATGCGGCGGAAAATGGAGTGGAAAGTGCCCATCCAGAGGCGTGAAGCCGTTTTCGGGCCCACCATCTGCTCGATTCGCGAGCGCATTTCGTTGGCCGCCTTATTGGTGAAGGTCAGGGCCATGATTCTCCAGGGCTCCATTTTCTGCTCGATGAGCAGGTGCATGATTTTATAGGTCAGCACTCGGGTCTTACCCGAACCGGCGCCGGCAATCACCAGCTCCGGACCGGCGCTATATGTTACCGCCGCGCGTTGCGCGTCGTTCAATTCATCAAGATAACTCATAGTGTCAGGTTCAGTCTTCAGAAAGATGGGTCAGACAGCGCTCGAGTTCGGCCGTGCTGACGTGGGTTGAAAGCTTGCCCTGGTGGGCGATGCTTATGCCGCCGGTTTCCTCGCTCACCACTATGGCCACGGCGTCGGTGGCCTGCGCTATGCCCAGCGCCGAGCGGTGGCGCAGACCCAGCGAGCGGGGAATCGAGCTGTCGTGGCTCACCGGCAGGATGCAGCCGGCCGAGGCTATGCGTCCGCGCGAAATGATTGTGGCGCCGTCGTGTAGCGGCGAATTCTTGAAGAAAATATTCTCCAGCAGGCGCGAGTTCAGGCGGGCATCAATCATGTCGCCCGTTTTCTCATAGGCCGTAAGGCTGATGTTCTGCTCGATAACTATGAGCGCCCCCGTGCGCGAGCGCGCCATGTTCATGCAGGCGTAAACTATAGGCATCACCCAGCGGTGGGCCTTCTCCATTTCGTCGGCCTCGGCGCTCTTGCCCTCCAGCTTGCGGCGGAAAAGCCTGCGCAGGCCACGCCAGCGCTGATTGGAGCCGATTTCCTCAAGAAAGCGGCGAATCTGCTCCTGAAAGAGAATAACGAGCACCAGAAGGCCGATGCTCATGAACTTGTCGAGAATAGTGCCGGTCAGGCGCATGCCCAGAATTTCCGACGTCAGAAGCCACACGCCGATAAACGCCAGCACACCGATAAAAAGGTTCCTCGTTCCCGACTGCTTCATCAGCTTATAGAGCCAGAAAAGCAGCGCGGCAACCAGCAGCACATCCAGTGCATCCTTGATTCCAAAATTGCTTATCATAACCGCAAAGATAGCAAATATTTAATTTTTATTTGCATTTTCCGAATAAAAATTACTACCTTTGTGGCGAAAATGTTACCGTAAAGTTACAAGTTTATGTTAAAGCAAGTACTTATCGCGCTAACAGCCTGCATATTAGCCACTGCTAATCTGCGTGCGAGCGAAGTTTCTTCGCCCGCCGATTCCTTATTGATTGAACTGAAAAACGCACGAACAGCCGCCGACTCCCTCAAAATTTCTTGCGATATACTTGACTGCGGACGTCTTGTCGACAACATCGGTACCATCCGCAGCATCATAGACCTGAGCCGGCGCCTCAATGACTCGGAAGTGCGCCTCGAAATGCTGCGCTACTTGGCAGTAGTCGGCCTGTCGCAAAACAAGCCCGAGCTGATTCAGGAGGCCCGCCTGGCCCTGGAATCGGTTCCCGACAGCGAGGACAAGAGCCAGACCGGATTGTATATCAACAGCTGCCAGGCCTCGGTCAACACTTTCGCCTCCGATGAGGATCGCGACAACTACACGCGCCAGCTGCTGAAAATAGTTGCCGAAATGCCCGAAAACCACGACCCTTACGAAAAGGTTTCGCGCCTGTTCAGCCTCGTGGCCATTCTCGGCGACCAGACCCAGGGCGAAATGCTCACCAAATATCTCGATGACCTCGACAAGGCAATCAACGCCCTGCCAACACTGCCCAACAACTACCTGCGCTCGCGCTTCAACAACTTAGCCGCCACTTCCTACTGGCATAACGACAAAATCAACAAGAGCATACGCGCCGACCGCAACCAGCTGCTCTATCTGAATCGCCTCGAACAATACTATGCCGACCGTGGCCGCAAGTTTAAGAACCTCGACGGTTTGCGCTACGTTTGCCTGCGCCGCATGGTGCGCAACCACTCCAACCTGTCGGGCAAGGAGCTCAACGACTACATAGCCCAGATGAACGAACTGGCGGCCCGCAACCCCGACATAGCCTCCGACCTGGAAAGCAACGCCTCGGTGCGCGTGGGCGCCCTGATGCGCGACGGCAACTACGAAGAGGCGCTCGTGCTGGCCAAGGAGCTCGTTGACTCGGCCGTTACGCTCTACGACAAGCGCTTCTATCTGCGCCAGCTCATAGAAGTGGCCGGTCTGGCCAACAATAAGGAAATGAAGCGCAACGCCGAAGTGCGCAACTCGCATCTGCTGGAAGAATACGTCAACTACCGCACCGGCGAACGCGTGCGCGAACTGCAGCTGCTCTACGACGTGAATTCGCTGCGCCGCCAGCAAATCACCGAAAAGCTCCAGGAAGAACGCACGCAAAACAAGATTCTGGTGGTGGCTGTGGCTGTGCTTCTCGGCCTGACCCTGACCCTGGGCATGCTCCTGTTCTTCGAATATAGAATGAACCGCAATTCCAAACGGGAAACAGCCGATGCCAAGGACTCCCATAAGTCAATGGAGCAGAAGCTGGCCAAGATGAAAGAAGAACTCAACGAGGCCCGCCGGCGCGAAACCGAAAAGGTGCAGCTCATGACCTACATCCACCACGAGCTCACCACTCCGCTGCTCTCGATAGTTAACTATAGCCGCATGATTCTCGACGCCCTCCCCGACGACGACTCTTCGACGGCGAACTATATTCAGCGCTTTGTCGACGTTATCGACACCAACCAGAAAATCATCCAGGACGTTGTCAGCGACATGCAGGAATTCTCGCTCAGCAACTCCAAGCCCATACAGGCCAATAATGTTCCGGTCGAAGCAAATTCCCTGTCGACCATCGCGGTCGACACCGTGGAGGCCCGTCTGGACCCCGGAGTGACCATCAGGCACCATGCGGCCCCTGGCAACCCGATAATCACGACCGACCCGCGCCGCCTTCAGATTCTGCTGCTGGCATGCGTCGACGCTCTGGTGCGCTCCGTAGCCGCCGGACATATAACGGTTACGGTAGAGATTACCGGTTCAACCTGCAGCTACATAATTTCGGCCGACGGAGCCACCCTGGGCAAAGAGCCGATTGCCGTTCCCGACTATCAGGTTCTGCTCAACACTGTCAACGGCACGTTAACCTACAACCCCGAAATTCCGGCCTTAACCCTAACGCTCAATCTCTGAAATGAATATCGGTATAATAGTTGCCATGGACAAGGAGCTGCAGCTGTTGCTGCCGCTCATCGGTCAGCCGGAAACGGCTGAGGCCGACGGCTTTGAGTTCCACCTGGGCCAGATAGGCAGCCATCGCGTCTGCGTTGGCAAATGCGGAATCGGCAAAGTCAACGCCGCCCTCGGCACCCTGGCCCTGATTCAGCTTTTCCACCCCCAGTTGATAATCAACACCGGAGTTGCCGGCGGAACAGGCCGTGCCGCTCAGGTACTCAACGTAGTGGCCGCTACGGCTGTGGGCTACCACGACGTATGGTGCGGCCCCGGAACCACCCCGGGTCAGGCCGCCGGATGCCCCGCACTCTTCAAGGCTCCCGAGCGCCTGCTGACACTCCCGGCGCTTACATCCGACCCGCAGGTCAAGTTCGGAGTAGTTGCCTCGGGCGACATTTTCGTTGACCGCCGCGCAACCGTTGACCGCGTATTGACTCTCTATCCCGACGCCGTAGGCATCGACATGGAAAGCGCCGCCATTGCCCAGACCTGCTTCCGCCACGGCATAGACTTTTTGTGTCTGCGCGTAATTTCCGACACGCCCGGCGAAGTGGCCGACAACGGTGCACAATACGCCTCGTTCTGGGAAGCCGCGCCCCGACGCGCATTTGACATTGTGAGCCGCCTGCTCAATGAAATCGACTGATGGAAAAAATCGCCTCATTTCAGATTAACCACCTGCTGCTTGAACGCGGAATATTCGTGAGCCGCCGCGACACCACGCCCCAGGGCGACGAACTCACAACCTTCGACATCCGCCTGACGCGCCCCAACCGCGAACCCGCGGCCGACCCCGCCGCACTCCACACCATAGAACACCTTGCGGCAACCTACCTGCGCAACGACCCGCAATGGCGCGACCGCGTGGTCTACTGGGGCCCTATGGGCTGCTGCACCGGCTCCTATCTCATTCTGCAGGGCCACCTTGAAAGCGCCGACATTCTGCCGCTGATGCGCCGCATGTTTGCCTTCATAGCTGACTTCAGCGGCGAAATTCCCGGCGCCACCGCCCGCGACTGCGGCAACTATACCTTCAACGACCTCGAAGGCGCACGCCGCCTGGCAGCACGCTTCCTCAGCGAAGTGCTCGCCAATCCTGCGGCCGAAAACCTCAACTACCCGCAGTGAGGACCCTGCCATCCGACTCCCGGAAAATACTGGCCGGATTCTCGGCTTATCTGCTGCTCGAACTGGGCAGCGCCGACAACTCGCGCCAGGCCTATCTGCGCGACGCCACGCGCCTGCTGGAGTTTCTTGAGGGAGAGGGTAGGGGACTCGACAGCGTCGACGTTGAAACGCTCCATTCCTTCATGGTGGCCATGGTCGACCTCGGCCTTGCGCCGCGCTCGCTGCGCCGCCTGGTCAGCGGCATCCGCGCCCTTTTCCGCTATCTGGTGGCCGAAGGCTTCGTTGAAACCAACCCGGCGCTGCTGCTCGAACCGCCCCAGATAGGGCTGAACCTGCCGTCGGTACTGAGCGTTGAGGAAATCGATGCCATGATTGCCGCCATCGACCCGCAGTCACCTCAGGCCCTGCGCGACCGCGCGCTGATTGAAACCCTCTATGGCTGCGGATTGCGCGTCAGCGAGGCCATAAACCTCGAAATGGGGCGTCTGAATCTCGCCGAGGGCTACCTGTCGGTAGTGGGCAAAGGCTCCAAAGAGCGCCTGGTGCCCATGGGCGAAGTCACCATCGATGCAATCAGCCAATGGCTCGACGAACGCTCACGCGGAAAAATCCGCCCCGGCGAGGAAAACTATGTGTTTCTCGCCCCGCGAACCGGCCGCCGAATAACGCGCATGCGGGTGTTCGACATAGTGCGCCGCCTGGCGGCCGATGCCGGCATAGCCGCCGAAGTGTCGCCCCATACCCTGCGCCACTCCTTTGCGTCGCATCTGCTCGAAGGGGGCGCCAACCTGCGCGCCATCCAGCAGATGCTCGGCCACGAAAGCATCGCCACCACCCAAATCTACATTCACCTGGACCGCTCGCGCCTGCGCACCGAAATCCTCCTCCACCACCCCCGCAACCGCAAATAATACTAAAAAATTTGCGAATTTATAACTAATTAGTTATCTTTGCGCCATGAATGAAGATGACAATAAAACTATAGAAGTCCGACGGATCATTCCAACTCCTCAATTCGATGAGTTTTACTTCGCACAACCGGCGCGAGTACAGGAAAAGTTCAATTATGTCATCAACGTTATGGCAACCGTCTATAACGTTTCGACTAAGTTTATCAAGCATCTTCAGAACACGAATCTTTATGAGATGCGGGTGTCGGTTGGTTCAAACGAATACCGCACGGTGCTGTTCGCCGCCGATAATCCGAATTTCATACAAGCCACTCAAATCATTCTTCTGAACGGATTTTTGAAAAAATCCAATAAAGACTACAAAAAACAAGTAGAACTCGCCACAAAAATTTTAGATGACCTGACGCTATGAAACAATTAGACCCTGAGAAAATATCAAAGCTGCCGACTTTCAACGACCGCCTGAACGAAAAGTATGGCGCCTGCGGCACTCCCTCGCGTGAACAGTTCAACGAAGAAGCCATGAGCTGGTTCTACGGCAACATGCTCAAAGAGCGCCGCAAAGAACTCAAACTGACCCAGAAGCAGCTGGCCGAACGCCTCGGGCGCGAGCAAAGCTACATAGCGCGGGTTGAAAACGGCAAAGCCGATATCCAGCTATCGTCGTTTTTCCGCATAGCATCGGTTCTCGGCATTCAGTTCGTTCCGACCTTTCTGTGAGAGTTTGGCAGATTTAACTTTTGGTTTTTGGAATTTAACTTTTTTGAGTAAATTTGCGGTGTTATAAGAGAAACATCTTTTTGAATAATTATGGCAGAAATTAAATGCATCGGCATTCTGACCTCCGGCGGCGACGCCCCCGGAATGAACGCCGCTATCCGTGCGGTAACCCGCTCGGCTATCTACAACGGCTTCAAGGTCAAAGGTATTTATCGTGGCTACAAAGGCTTGCTCACCGATGAAATCGAAGACTTCAAAACCCAAAACGTAAGCAATATCATCCAGGCTGGCGGAACCATTCTGAAAACCGCCCGCTGCAAGGAGTTCCAGACTCCCGAGGGCCGGCAGCTGGCCTACGACACCCTGCGCCGCCACGAAATCGACGCGCTGGTGGTTATCGGCGGCGACGGCTCGCTGACCGGCGCACGCATCTTTGCCAACGAGTTCAACTTTCCCTGCATAGGCCTGCCCGGCACTATCGACAACGACCTCTACGGCACCGACAAGACAATAGGCTACGACACGGCGCTGAACACCATCATGGAGTGCGTCGATAAAATCCGCGATACGGCAACGAGCCACGAACGCCTGTTTTTCATCGAAGTCATGGGGCGCGACGCCGGCTTCCTTGCCCTCAACGGCGCCATAGCCACCGGCGCCGAGGCCGCCATAATCCCGGAAATCTCAACTGAGGTCGACCAGCTGGCCGAACTTATCAAGAACGGCTTCCGAAAGAGCAAGAACTCATCGATAGTGCTCGTGGCTGAAAGCCCGGTAACAGGCGGAGCCATGGGTCTGGCCGAACGCGTTCACCGCGAGTATCCGGCCTACGACGTGCGCGTTTCGATTCTGGGCCACCTGCAGCGCGGCGGCTCGCCTACGGCAACAGACCGCATTTTGGCCTCGCGCATGGGCGCCGCAGCAATCGACGCGCTGATGGAGGACCAGCGCAACGTTATGATAGGCATTCAGAACGACCAGATCGTCTACATTCCCTTCTCCAAAGCCATCAAGAACGACAAACCCATTGACCGCTCGCTGCTCGAAACGCTGCGCCGTCTGTCAATCTGATTATCAATAAAAACTAAAAAATAACCAAAATGAACAGTCTTGAAAAAATCAGCTATGCTCTGGGCATGAGCATGGCCAACAATTTCCGCTCGTCGGGCATTAAGGAACTCGACGTTACCAAATTCGCCGAAGGCCTCGACGCCGCTTTCAATGCCAAGGACCTGGCCATGACCTACGACGAAGCCAAGCAGACCATCCGCGAATATTTCACCGCCATGGAGCAGGAAATGCAGAAGCAGGCCGAAGCCGCCGCCAAGGTCAACGAAGCCGCCGGCAAGAGCCACCTCGAAGCCAATGCCAAACGTCCGGGCGTGGTAACCACCCCCTCTGGCCTGCAATATGAAGTGCTGGTTGAGGGCAACGGCCCGCAGCCCACTGCTCAGGACCAGGTTAAGGTGCACTACACCGGCCGCCTTATCGACGGCACTGTGTTCGACTCGTCGGTTGAACGCGGCGAACCCGCAACCTTCGGTGTTACGCAGGTTATTCCCGGCTGGGTCGAAGCCCTGCAGCTGATGAAGGCAGGCTCGAAATGGCGCCTTCACATCCCCTCGCAGCTGGCCTACGGTCCGCAGGGTGCCGGCGGCGCCATCGGCCCGAACTCCACTCTGATTTTCGACGTTGAACTTCTCGAAGTCATCGGCAAATGAAAAAATTCCCGTTTATAGCTTTGGCAGCGGCCGCTCTTGCCGGCTGCTGCTCCAAAGCGCCTCAGCCGCAAACGGTAAAAGAAGTCTATGAGCAGAACCTGGCTCAGGCAACCACCTTTGCCGACTCGCTGATTGCAGTCGACGGTTCTTTTATCGGCGGAGTGTTCAATAACCGCTTCACCGACTATCCGGCCGAAGCCGTGGGCGACGACAAGCGCGAAGTGCTCCGCGGCATCCGGACCATTATGGCCGTTGACACCGCCGACCGCAGCTACCTTTCCGGTCTGCAGATGGGCCTGGAGATTATGGATATCTACCGCCAGCTGGCCTCGCAGGAAAGCTTCTCTAAAGAAAAGTTCCTGGAAGTTATTTCGCAGGCTTTTATGGTTGACTCACTCAACCGCGATGAGCTCCGCGAACTGCAACCGCTGTTCCAGCAAATGTTTTCAACCGTTGAACTCCGCGCCCAACAGCGCGCCGAAGCCGAAACCTACAATTCCAAAGAAGCATCGGAAAACCGCATGATGGCAGCCGCAGTGGCTACCAAACTCAAAAGCAACCCCGACTTCCGCGAGGTAGGCTCCGACGGCCTCATGCAGAAAACCCTCACCGAGGGCAACGGCGAAGTCATCAGCCCGTCGCAGCTCATAACAGTGTCGATTACCGAACGCCGCGCCGAGTCGGGCGAGGTGCTCCGCTCCATCGCCCCGATGCAGGTCTATGCCGGCCGCCCCGGCCACCCGGTTCTGGCATCGGTGATTCCCTTCATGTCGGTCGGCGAAACTGCCGTGTTCTTCGTGCCTTATCAGCTGGCCTACGGAACCAATGGCGACGCATCGGCCAAAGTCGGCCCCTGCGAAAGCATCATGGCCGAAGTCACCATCGAAGAAATAAAAGAATAACCGCGCCGTGGATATCGACCCTTTGAGTACCGGGCAGATAGTTGCCCTGATAATCGCGCTGGTCTGCCTGGTGATTTCCGGCTTCGTGTCGGGAAGCGAGATAGCCTTCTTTTCAATCACCCGCAAGGACCTCAACGAAGCCGATGAAGAAAACGGCCCGGAAAGCACCGCCGCAGTGCGCAACCTGCTGCGTTTGTCCGAACGTCTGCTGGCAACTATTCTGATAGCCAACAATATGGTCAACATCGCCATAGTGGTGCTCACTAACTATGGCCTCGGCCCCGTGTTCAACGGAATGTCGCCCGTTTTGAGCTTCGCGCTCCAAACCGTGCTGCTGACGTTCCTGATTCTCCTTTTCGGCGAAATTCTTCCCAAGCTGGCGGCGCAAACCGCGCCGCTGGGGTGGGCGAGGGCAACCGCCGGAATCTGGCGCACGCTCATGGCGTGCATGCGGCCGTTCAGCGCGCTGCTGGTGCGCAGTTCGGCCATTGTCCACCATGTGGTTGACAAGAAGCCACAAAACATTTCGACCGACGAGCTCTCGCAAGCCCTGGAGCTGACCGACGTTGAGAAACGCGACGATTCGCGCTTGCTTCAGGAAATTCTCCGTTTCGGCGACACTACGGCCAGCGAGGTCATGACGCCGCGAGTCGACATCACCGACCTCAACATCAACGCCACCTTCGCCGAGGTGATGGCCGAGGTGGTCGACAGCGGCTATGCGCGCATTCCCGTTTACGAAGGCACGCAAGACAACATCCGCGGCATTCTCTACTCGCGCGACCTGCTCCCATACGTCGAGCACCAGCCCGAAAACTTCAGCTGGCAGAGCCTGCTGCGACCGGCATATTTCGTGCCGGAATCGCGCATGATCGACGACCTGCTCGAAGACTTCCGCCGCCGCAAGGTGCACATGGCCATTGTGGTCGATGAGTTCGGCGGAACGCAAGGCATCGTAACCCTCGAGGACGTGCTGGAAGAGATTGTCGGCGACATCGACGATGAGTACGACGAAGTTGAAAAAAGTTACAAGATTTTGCCGGATAATACCTTTATTTTTGAAGGAAAAACCCTATTAAACGACTTTTTTCGCGTAACCGGACAGGAAGATGAGGCCGAAGAACTCTACGGTCCCGTTATCGAAGACTGCGAAACCCTGGCCGGTATGTTGCTGGCTATCAAGGGGGACTTCCCCCGCGAAAAGGAAAGTCTAGTCTACGGCCGCTGCCGCTTCCTGATTCTCGACATGGTAAACCACCGCATAGCCAACGTTCGCGTAAAGGTTATGCCCGACATCCAGAAATGACCCCGCAACGCATTATCCCTCTGCTGGTTGCATTAGTGGCCGGCGCGGGGTGCTCGCAGCGCCCGGCTCCCACTCCACGCCCCGAGGCCTATCCGCGCATTGCGGTCTATGAACCACAATATCATCCGGTTAGCTTCGGCGCGCTGCAACTGGCGGTCAACGATTCGGCCCGCATAGACTCCATAGCCCCCGGCTGGTTCAATATCGTTTATCCAGCCTATGGAATAACGGTGAACTGCACCATAACCGACGCCGAAAATCTGACCCAGACTCTGGCCAACCGCCACGACCGCTTCCGCCGCAATCTGGGTAGCCGCCGGGCGCAGGTTCTACACATGTCCGGCAGCGAACTGATTGTGGCGCCGGAAGTTCTGAAGACGCCCGTGCAATTCATCATGACCGACTCCGCCACGTTTGTCCTCTCGGGTGTGGCCGTCAGCAGATGGGACGAAACAACTAATCCCGACTCGGTGGCACCGCAAATCAACGCCCTGGCCGCCGACATAGCCTATATGCTCAAATGAACGTTTACGTAACTCCCGGAGGCCGCAAGGCCGTTCCGCAGCTCATTGAGCGCGCCGCCGGACCCGATGCTCGCCTTATCCATGACCCACACGGAGCCCCGCTCCTTGCCGGTTCCGACCTAAACATCTCCATTTCCCACAGCCGCAACTTCGCTGCTGTGGCCGTTTCGGCGCGCGGCCGCATAGGCATCGACATCGAGGAGCCGCGCCTTGAGCAGCTCCGGCGGGTGATAGGCAAATTCCTCGCGCCCGAAGAGATGCCGCTGTGGGGCGACCGCCTACTCGCCGCCTGGACCTGCAAGGAGGCGGTGTTCAAGGCCGCCGGAGTACCCGGAATCGGCCTCGGCTCCATACTCCTTGTCGAGCCGGACGTGGCAATGGTGCCCGACGGACGCCGCTTCCGCCTGCAAACACTTGAAACCGCTGACTATACCATTTCTACCGCCTATGAAGAACATTGAACAGGAAATCAGCGAACTTTCGGCCCTGATAGAGGCCAATCCGACCGATGCCGACGCCCTTTACCGCCGCGGCGCCCTGCGCTGGCGCCTGGGTCAGCGCGCCGGCTCCCTGACCGACCTCAACGCCGCCGCCAAGCTTAATCCAGATGGCCCTGCACCCGCCGCTCTGGCCCACCTCAACGGCATCATGGATTTCTTCAATCCTGACCTCTACAACCCCTGACTGCAAATTACTGCATTTTTTCTGAAAATTTTGCGTAAATTTGCGAGGTAAATTTTAGAGTATGGTTCTGAATTATATTTGGGTCGGATTCTTTTTGGTGGCGTTTGTCGTCGCCCTGGGTCGCACACTCTTTGCGGGCGACCTCGGCGTCTGGTCGGAAGTCATGTCGGCGAGTTTTTCGTCGGCCTCAACGGCTTTTGAGCTGGCGCTGGGACTCACCGGCATTCTTACCCTATGGCTCGGCCTGATGAAAATCGGCGAGCGCGCCGGAGTAATCCGCGTGTTCGGCCGGCTGGTCAGCCCACTGTTTACGCGCCTGTTTCCGGGAGTTCCGAAAGACCACCCCGCAATGGGCTCGATTTTCATGAACGTGTCGGCCAACATGCTTGGCCTCGACAACGCCGCAACCCCTCTGGGCCTCAAGGCCATGCAGGAACTTCAGGAGCTGAACCCCGAAAAGGACCGCGCCACCGACGCCATGATAATGTTCCTGATTCTCAATGCATCGGGTCTATGTCTGATTCCAATTAGCATCATCATGTACAGGGCGCAGGCGGGAGCAGCGAACCCCACAGACGTTTTCCTGCCCATTCTGGTGGCCACTTTTATTGCAACACTGGTCGGAATCATTTCCCTCTGCCTCAAGCAGCGCATTTCGCTGCGCGACCCGGTACTGCTGGCATGGATTGGCGGACTGACGGCACTGGTCGGCGGCATGGTGTGGTTCTTCAGTTCTCTGGCACCGGCCGATGTTGAGCGCTATTCCAATTTCGTTGCCAACTTTCTGCTTTTCGGCGTAATCGCCCTGTTTATGGGCGCCGGCCTGCTGCGCCGCATCAACCTCTACGAAGCCTTTATCGACGGAGCACGCGAGGGCTTCCAGACCGCCGTAAAAATCATTCCTTATCTGGTGGCCATACTTGTTGCCATAGGAATGTTTCGCGCATCGGGAGCTATGGACGTGATTACCTCCGGGCTCGAAAGCGCCGTGAGCGCCCTCGGCTTTGATGCCCAATGGGTGGGAGCACTGCCAACGGCGCTGATGAAGCCGCTGAGCGGCTCCGGCTCGCGCGGAATGATGGTCGACCTTATGAACACCTACGGCCCCGACGCCTTCGTAGCCCGCGTCAGCGCGGCAATCCAGGGGTCGACCGACACTCTGTTCTACGTCCTGGCCGTATATTTCGGCTCCATCGGCGTTAAGCGCACCAGCTATGCCGTTGCCTACGGCCTGCTGGCCGACGTTACCGGCTCCATAGCCGGCGTTCTGGCAGCATATCTGTTTTTCGGATAATCAATTAACTCTTCAATAATTATGAAATCAGAAAAAATCATTGCAGCAGCCATTTTGGCCGCAAGCGTCTGCATTCTCGGTTTTTCAATCAAAGGCGGCATAGATAATTTCGCTTTCCGCGACCGCGAGGTAATCGTGCGCGGCCTGGCCGAACGGGTTGTCGAGGCCGACTTCGTTACATGGCCCATAACCTATGCCGTTGCCGGCAACGACCTGACCGCCCTCTACGACCAGATGCAGGCCAACAACAAGATAGTGGTTGACTTCCTGACCGGCAACGGCCTGTCGTCGGAGGAAATCTCCGTCAATCCGCCGGACCTCTATAATGCCGCCGGCAACGTTTACGGCAGCTCGCAGGCAAGATACCAGTATAACCTCAACGTGACCATCACCGTGGCCACCACCAAAGTCACCAAAGTGCGCGAGCTGCTCAACCGCCAGAGCGAACTACTCAAAAAAGGCGTGGCCGCCGGCAATAACTACATCAACTATCAGTTCACCGGCCTCAACGACATCAAGCCAGAAATGATTGCCGAAGCCACCAAAAACGCCCGCGAAGCCGCCGGACGCTTCGCCGCCGACTCGCAGAGCAAGGTGGGCAAAATCAAAACCGCAACGCAGGGCCAGTTCTCGATCGACGACACCGATTCCTCGACTCCCCAGAACAAAAAAGTACGCGTGGTGTCGACCATCGTTTACTATCTTGAAGACTGATGGAGACCCGCGAAGGCAAAATCTATAAGGTCACTCTTGTCGGCTCGGCAGTCAACGCGCTGCTGGTGGTCCTCAAGTTCATAGCCGGTATTTTAGGCCGCTCATCGGCAATGGTTGCCGACGCGGTCCACTCACTCTCCGACTTCCTCACCGACATTATAGTGCTGCTGTTCGTCAAAACATCGGCCAAACCCCAGGATGACACCCACGACTACGGCCACGGCAAATTCGAAACCATGGCCACGCTGCTCATCGGAATCATACTGCTGCTGGTGGCAATCAACATCTTCGTCAGCTCCGCAGAGCTAATCGCCGCCGCCTGCCGCGGCGAAATTCTGGAGCGGCCCGACAGCATAGTACTCATAGTGGCCATAGTGTCGATTCTGGCCAAAGAAGGACTCTATCAATACACTCTGCGGTCAGGACGCAACCTCGGCTCGCAGGCCGTTATGGCCAACGCCTGGCATCACCGCAGCGACGCGCTCTCATCGCTCGGCACCCTGGCCGGCATAGCCCTGGCCATGTTCATGGGCGAACGCTGGAGAGTTGCCGACCCCATAGCGGCAATAGTTGTGGGCGCATTGATTGTCAAGGTAGCCATCGACATCATGCGCCCGGCGGTCGACGAACTGCTCGAGCGCTCGCTCCCCAAGGAGCAGGAAGACGAAATCCGACGCACCATGCTTGCCGTTCCCGGGGTGGAACGCATCGGCCAGCTGCGCACGCGCCGCATCGGACCCGACATAGCCATTGATGCCCACATAAAAATGGACGGCAACCTGACGCTGACCGACGCCCACATCATTGCCACCCGCACCGAAAGCGCCCTGCGCGCCGCCTTCGGCCCCCGCACCCACACCTCCCTCCACATGGAACCCCTCACCGAATAATCCCCCCTCTCGGCTACCAAAACCATTTTTTCACCAGCTAATATATCATATAATAAATATTTTTATTATCTTTGCACTATTAAAAGATATATT
>CAMWSP010000025.1 GCA_947176935.1 uncultured Porphyromonadaceae bacterium
GAGTGGGTTTGGATGGGGAGGTAGATGCGGGAGGCGGGGAGGCCGGTGAGGAGCTCGAGGCGGCGCATGTGGGCGGCGGTTTGGGCGGCCGGGGCGCCGGCGTAGGTGCAGGTGTTGAAGCCGGCGAGAGTGCTGAATGCACTCACGCCGGGCAGGTCTTTCAGTAGGGGGAGGATTTCCATTGGAGCACTCGGAGTTCTCAGAGCACTCGGAGTTCTCGGAGAGCTCCGAGGTGGGCATTTATTGGGCGAGGTAGCTTTTGAGGAGCTCGCTCTTGGAGCCTTTGAGGCGGCGGATGGCTTTTTCTTTGATTTGGCGTACGCGCTCGCGGGTGAGGTCGAATTTAACGCCGATTTCTTCGAGGGTCATTTCCTGGCAGCCGATGCCGAAGAAGAGTTTGATGATTTGGCGTTCGCGGTCGTGGAGCTGCATGAGCGCGCGTTCAACTTCGGTTGAGAGGGATTCGCGGGAGAGGCCTTCGTCGGTTGCAGGGGAGTCGTTGTTGGTGAGGACGTCGAGCAGGGAGTTGTCTTCGCCTTCCTGGAAAGGGGCGTCGACGGAGACCTGACGGCCTGAAACTTTCATGGTTTCGGCGATTTTTTCGGGCGCTACGTCGAGTTCTTTGGCGAGTTCTTCGACGGATGGGGCGCGCATGTTTTCCTGCTCGAATTTGTTGAGGACTTTGCGGATTTTATTGATGGAGCCTACCTGGTTGAGGGGAAGGCGGACAATGCGGCTTTGTTCGGCAAGGGCCTGGAGAATGCTCTGGCGAATCCACCAAACGGCGTAGGAAATGAATTTGAAGCCACGGGTTTCGTCGAATTTCTGGGCTGCTTTCTGAAGGCCAACGTTGCCTTCGGAGATGAGGTCCATGAGTTCGAGGCCCTGGTTCTGGTATTGTTTGGCCACGGAAACGACGAAGCGGAGGTTGGCGCGCACAAGGCGCTCGACGGCTGCGGTGTCGCCCTGGCGTATGCGCTGGGCGAGTTCGACTTCTTCGTCGACGGTTAGGAGTTCTTCGCGGCCGATTTCCTGAAGGTAGCGGTTAAGGAGTGGGTCGCGGTTGGTAGGTGCCTGGCTTATTTTAAGTTGCTGCATTTTAGAAGAGGGGAAAAGAGGGGTTAGATTTCGTAGTCAACGCACGCGCGGAGCTGCTTGACCGGGGCGATGATTGCTGCGGCGGCAACGTGGGCGGGATGGTTGGCGTAGACGGCCACATCGGCCATGGAGGGGAGAATGGCAGTCAGAACAACGTCCCAGTCTTCGGCGGGGTTTTGGTTTATGCCTACTTCGATTGATTTGAGCACGCTGATTTGGGGCGGCAGAGCCAAGAGGGCGTCTTTGAAGCGTTTGGCGTAGTCGAGGCGCTGAGGGCCTGAGAGTTTGAAGCTGACTATGTGTTTGACCATTGCTGCTTAGGCAATTAGTAATTTGTAATTAGTAATTAGTAATTAGTAATTCGGGGAGAGTGGGTTTTAAGCGCGCAAAGTTACGAAATTTTGCGCGAACTTGCAATAGACCCACCAAAAAAGCGCTACAAAGGCGCTTTTTTGGTGGGGGAGCACTCGGAGCACTCGGAGTTCTCGGAGAGGGGCTCTCAGAGGACTTTGAGGGTGCGGCGGGTGGTGGCGTCGATGTAGATGCCGGGGCGGGGTGTGGCGCCGACGGGGCGGCCAACGAGGTCGAAGAGTTGGCGGGTGGCGGCATCGGCGGCGGAGATTTCTTCGATGGCGGCGTCGGGGTTGGCTCCCATAACGGTTTGTAGCGCTCCAAGGTCGGCGGAAACTATGTAGCAGCTGCCGGGGCCGGGACATTCGGTGTTTGACGCGGGCTGATATTCAAAGGTGATGCCGGCGGCAGAGAAGCGGGGCTCGTAGCGGCCGGGCAGGGTGGTAGTGGTGGCGCGCAGGTTGCCGGTCATTTCGGAGCCGACCCAAGAGGGGAGGCCGTTTTGGATGGCAACGCGCACAAAGCCGGCTCCGGCGGGAGCCTTGATGATGATGGGGGTGGAAGCGAAGACGGTGGATTCGAGTTCTTCGACGTAGACTTTGCCGGGGGCAAGGCTCGTTACGGTGTAGGCCACGGCGCCCTGGGGCATGCCGACATGGAAGGGCAGGCAGGCGGTGGCGTAGCCGAATTCGTTGACGGGGATATCGACGCTATCGATGGGTTCGAAATACCATTGGTTTGCGTTTTCGATTGTTGAGTAGCCCCAGAGGCGGAATTCGGGTTCAGCAGTTACGCTGAGGTAGGTTGATTTGGCGGAGATGCCGATGCGGAACACACGGCCGGTCTGGGAGGTGGTTGAGAGGTCGTAGGCGGTGGCTGCGTCGATGCTGCCGAGTTTAACGTATTCGGAGTTGGCTCCGCCGGTTAGGTATTCGCCGAAGGTTGCGGCTTTGATGTTGACCAGGGTTGGGTCGCCTTCAATGGGCGAGAAGGTGAAGAGCGCCAGGTCGTCGGAGTAGCCGTCGGTGGCGGAGTTTGCGGCGGGCGAGGTGAAGTTGCGCACGCGCAGGGTGCCGTCGATTTCGGTTGAGAGGTAGTTGTTGGGACGACCGGCCACGCCGGCTACGGGGCGGGCGCCGTTGTGGATGCGGTAATAGCGGTGGGCTTTGGGGTAGCGGCTCAGCAGGGTGCGCTGGTAGATTTCTTCGATTTCGGCGATGGAGTAGTCTTGGTCGTGGTCGAGGGCGTAGGTGAGCTCTTCGAGGTCGTATTCGCCGAGATAGCGGCTGAGGTCGTTGGTGGAGAGCACTTTGGCGGCCTTGGTGAGGAAGTCGCGATAGGTTTTGAGGGCAGCTTCGCGCGAAGCGGCGATTTTGGCTTCGATGGCATCGGAAACTTCGGCGGAGATTGTCTGGCCGAATTTTTCAGTGATGATGAAGTGGGTGGCTCCGGAGCGCGCGCGGCCTTTGGTGATGTCGTCGTAGAAAATGGCGAATCCGTCGGCTTCGTCGTAGGCCAGGGCGTAGCCTCCGCAGTCAATCAGCCAGCGTTCGGCCAGTTCGCTGTAGAGGGGTACGCAGTCAACGGCTGAAGTTGAGAGTGCGGTTTTGTGTTTGTCGTTGCCGGTCACGAACTTTTCGGCGCCGAGATTATAGAGGTAGAAAGCTTTTTCGCGCGGGGAGTAGTGGAAGCTGAAGTGGGCGGTGGAGAGGGTGGTGTCGACCTTCGATACGGCGGCGCTATAGAGGGTGGCGGCGTTGCCGGTTCCGTCGGCATAGGAGTAGCCGCGGCCGGCGGTTGCGCTGAGGGCGTCGCGCTGGAGCAGGTAGACCTTGTCGTTGCTGAACTGCTCGGTTGAGGTCAGTTCAACGGCCGCCGAAGCGGAGAGGACTCCGCAGGAGAGCAGAAGCAGGGAGAATATGCTGGTTTTCATTGTGTTTTCTTGTGTGTAAGGGGGTGGATTAGTTGTCGTTGGCGGTTATGGGGCGGTCGTTGGGGATGGTCGGCGCGGGATAGACCGGAGCGTCGATGGTGGTTATGGCCTGACGGATTTTTTCGGGGAGGGGCTTGACGATGCCGTCGGTTTCGAGCTGGTACATGTCGGCTTTGAATTCGTCGTACATGGCGTCGGTCATGATGTAGTACTGGATGCCGTAGTCGCCCTGTTCGAGCGCGCAGACGGTGAAGAGGCCGAAGGGTTCGAAGTAGCTCCAGAGGTTATAGCCGGTCAGGCGCGAGAGCTTGCGGATGCAGTTCAAGATTGCGGGCGCGGAGTTGGCGGTCCAGGCAATCTTGTCGTTTTCGCCGCCGATGTAGCCGCGCTTGGTCCAGCAGGATTCGGGGAAGAGTTTTTTGAACTGCGAGACTTTGTTGATTCCGGATGCTGAGCGGTTGCCGTTGAAAATCGAGGTGAGGATTTCGTATTTGTCGGGCGTGGTTTTGCCGGGTTCGATTGATGAGCCGTTATCGAGGTCGTTCTGACGCATGGATTCGAAGAGGTCGGGCCAGAGGTCGGGGCGATAGTCGGCGGGGTCGCGGTCGGGGTTGGTGTCGGAGAAATAATACATCAGATAGAGGAACGGGGCCAGGATGAGCTCGCCGTTGTTGCTCGAATAGGCTTCGATTGCGTTGAGTGCGCGGCGGGGGTCAACGATGTTGCGCGGGTCGGATGTGTTGGCGGTGTTCCAGGTGTCGGTCGGGGCGCCGGAGTAGGTTTTCGAGGAAGCCAGGCGCTTGGTGGGGTATTTTACCTGGTCGAGGGCGAACTGCTTGAGTTCGTTGCACCACCAGAAGGCGTTGCCGGCCTTGGCGGCTTTGGCGGCGTCGGTTCGGAGCGACATGACGATGTTGTCGCCGTCGTTGGCGGTTTTGGTTTCGCCGTCTTTGGGGTCGGTGATGTCGCGGTTATAGTCGTCGTTGACGAAAATGCGGCGAATTCTTGCGGTTCGGCCGTTGTAGTCGTGCCAGTTGTCGTAGTGGTAGCGTTCGCGGTTTGTGCGCACGTTGTAGCCCATGTGGATTACGTTGTAGGCCGAGAAAATGTTGTTGGTCACTTCGGCGGTGCCGATCCAGCGGAAGTAGGGCGCCATCTGGTGCTGGTGGCCCCATTCGTGGGAGAGGCCCCAGATAGCGTCGGAGTCGGCGGTCATGAGTCGGGTGGGGTTGCAGACGCGCCACTGGGTGTCGTACATGAAGGTGGGGCCCCAACCGCCCTGATACATGTAGTAGTCGTAGTTAACGTAGGTCATGGTGCGGTTTTCGGGCACTCGGTTATACTTGTCGAGGCCGAGAACGCGGTGTTCCCAAATGGCGATTTGGTCGAGCAGGTTGATGTAGCGCACATATTGGCCGGAGGCGTAGGATTTGAGGGCGTTGACCTGCCATACGGAGTGGACGCGGGTGCCAAGGCAGTCAACAACGGGGTAGATGGCGTTGTTGAGCACCGTCTGGTTTTCGGCGTTGGTTTTGAGGTTGGAGAGGTAGCCGTTATGGAGCGCGCCGATGATGTGGACCTTGACGGCTCGCGCGGCACCCTCTTCGGGGGAGGTTACGCGGTCGTCGAAGTTGTTGATGTAGGCCAGACCCTGGTCGTGGCCCTTGACGATTTTGGCGTCTTCGCGCTTTGGGGTGGGGATGTCGATGATGTTGATGCCGTTGACGAGGTTGAAGTTGAAGCGTTCGGCATACCATTTCTGGGAGTTGCCGTTGGCGTCGTCGAATTGCTCATGGCCGTGCCATCGGATAACCACCATGCCCACGGAGCCCTTGTCGGCGGGAATGTCGGAGGCGAGCACCACATAGCGGCCGGGGTTGAGCACCACGCCGGTTACGCCCTGCGACTGGTCGTAGCACTTGCCGGGGGCGTTCCACGATTCGGCCAGGGTCTGGGGCGACATGACGGCGTTGTGGGTGCTGACCATGTTGGTGGGGTCGTATTGGCCGTCGTAGATGAGTCGGGCGAGCTTTTTATAGAACGGGTCGGTCATTGCGTTGATCTGGGCCAAGGTTACGCCCGGTTTCAGCTGCGAGCAAACGCCGTCGACAAACATGTCGGTTGCCGGATTGGCCAAGCTTTTTTTGTTGAACTTCATTTCGGCGCACGAGGCGAAGTTGCTGCCGGATTTGCCGGAAAGGCCGGTGTGGACCGTTACGCGCACGCCGAGGATGCCGGTCTGGAGATTGTCGGGGAAGGGGATGACCGAAGGTTGGCCCGACATTTTCAGGTCAATGGGGTTGCTGCTGATGGCGGTCCACTGCATTTTATTGCCGGACTTGCGGGCGATTTCAACCACTATGAGGCCGAAGTGGCCGTTTTCGCCGTCCTGACGGGGAATGTAGGTCATGGATTCCAGTTCCACGCCGTTGTTGAGGTCGCCCTGCGGGGTGAAGTAGTATTCCAGCACCGGTCGCTGGCCGGTGACGCTGGTTGAGAAGCCATAGTACGACGAGTGGTAGATGGTGGTCATATCGCCGTCGATGGTCTTTGAAATATCTTCGGAGGAACTGTTGGCTCGGCCCTGATAAGATGTGGCGGCATCGACGCAGCGCACCGGAGTGATGAATCGGTCGGCATAGGCGGCCTCGGCGTCGTCGGTCAGGTTCCAGCCGGGCTGCTCAACGGTTATGTTAGTCGTTGCGCCGGCCGCGGAGCGCAGAGCCAGGGTTGCCGTGCGGGTCGAAGCGGTTGAATTTTGGTCGATTGAAAGGTAGATTACGCCGTTGCGGACCGAGGGGTGTACCCAGTAGTCGTCGCTCACAACGAATTTATAGCGGGAGTAGGAGGGGAGAACCATTTCGGTGGCCTCGTTGTCGGGAAGCTTGATTTCGCTTGAACCGTAGACCAGCGCGCCGAGTTTGGTTGCCGGAATCTGCTTCTGGGCCGAAACCGGAACGGCAGCGGTCAGCGCGCATAATCCCAGCAGAAAGGATGTAATGATATTAGATTTCATTAGCTAAGTGAAATGATGAGTGATGGTTTAATTATATAACTGGTGCAAAATTACTTTAAATTCGGGAGTTTTCAAACAAATATTTCGATTTTTTGGAATTTTGCCGTAAATTTGCAGCCGAAATCAAGCATTTATATATGTTTTTTGAAGATTTAGACCTGACCGACGACGTTCTCGACGCCCTATATGATATGCACTTCGACGAGTGCACCCCCATTCAGGAACAAGCCATACCGGCGGCGCTGGCCGGCCGCGACCTCATAGCGGTGGCGCAGACCGGCACCGGCAAGACCGCCGCTTTTTTGCTGCCGGTTATCAACGAGCTGGGAAAGCGCAAGGCTTCCGACAAGGTGAAGTGCGTGGTTATGACTCCCACGCGCGAGCTTGCCCTGCAAATCGACGCTCAGATGCAGGGTTTCAGCTACTTCCTGCCAATTAGCTCGCTGCCGATATATGGCGGAACCGACGGCGCCGGCTATGCGCGCCAGCAGCGCGGACTGCAGATGGGCGCCGAGGTGGTGATTGCCACTCCCGGGCGCCTGCTGGCTCACCTTTCGATGGGCTACGTTGACCTGTCGGCGGTGGAGTTTTTTATTCTCGACGAGGCCGACCGGATGCTCGACATGGGCTTCTATGACGACATCATGCAGATTGCCAAACATCTGCCTCAGTCGCGCCAGACCCTGATGTTTTCGGCAACCATGCCGCCCAAGATTCAGAAAATGGCCAAGTCGCTGCTCACCAATCCGGTGGAAATCAAAATTGCAGTGAGCAAGCCTACCGACAAGGTGCATCAGAAGGTCTACATGTGCGGCGAGCGCCAGAAGGAGGCGCTGCTGCTTCATTTGTTTGACTCGGTGAACTCCAAGAGGGTTATAGTTTTCGCGTCGTCGAAGCTCAAGGTCAAGGACCTGGCCCGCGCTTTGCGGCGCAAAAAGCTTGCCGTCGGCGAAATGCACTCCGATCTGGACCAGAATGTGCGCGAGGAGGTTATGCGTAACTTCCGCGCTGGCAATACGGATATTCTCGTGGCCACCGACATAGTTGCACGCGGCATAGATATTGACGACATCAGCATGGTTGTGAACTTCGATGTGCCCCACGATGCCGAGGACTACGTTCACCGCATCGGCCGTACCGCGCGCGCCGGCGAAGAGGGCGTTGCGGTTACGCTCGTGGGCGAGCGCGAGCGCCGCAAGTTCAAGTTCATCGAAGATTTTCTGGGTAAGCCGGTTGAGCGCGGCGAGTTGCCGGATTTCCTCAAGCCGGCCAAGCCGGATGGCGCTAAAGACCCTAAAGACATTAATGACTCTAAGGACCTTAAGGACCTTAATGGCTCCGAGAAAAAGGCGCCACGGAAGCCAAAGAGGCGCTATCAGCACCGGCGCAAACCACGGCGGCCGCGCCCCGATGCCGAAAAATGATTTTTCAAGAAGCCCGAACCCGAAATATGTTTAACAACATATAGCCGTTCGGGCTTTCGTTTTGCGCTCGAATTGGTAAATTTTTGTGCAAAATGTTACAATAATTGCAATTTTTCGGCGTTTTGATGTTAAAATGTTGCGAAAAGTTTGCTGGTTTCAAAGATTATTTGTATCTTTGCAACTTGAAAAAATAACCATCGCCGTTTCCTGGCGGTACAATATAAACTGATTATAATAATTTTCATTCGCAGTAATATGGGTAAAAAAATCGCTATGCTCCTTATGGTGCTCCTCTCTGCCCTGGGCGTCGCCGCAGAGGTGAAGGTCACGGGTACGGTCATCGATAAGGGTGAAAACGAGCCAATTATCGGCGCAACTGTTAAAGTTAAAGGCAAAGCAAGCATCGGCACGTCGACCGACGTTGACGGTAACTTTGTTATCACAGTTCCTTCCGAAAAGTCAGTGCTCGAAATTTCTTACGTGGGCATGAACCCCGTAGAAGTCAAGGCTTCAACCAAGCATCTAACCGTTGAGATGGAGTCGTCGTCGACAATGCTTAACGAAGTTGTTGCAATCGGTATGGCCAACACCGACAAACGTCTCTTCACCGGCGCCACCACCAAGATTAACGCCGAAGAGAGCCTGCTTTCCGGTGTTAGTGATATATCGCGCTCGCTGAGCGGCCGCGCTGCCGGCGTGAGCGTTCAGAACGTGAGCGGCACTTTCGGTACCGCACCGAAAATCCGCGTGCGTGGTGCAACCTCCATCTATGGCACCAGCAAACCGCTGTGGGTCGTTGACGGTATTATTCTTGAAGATAACGTTGAAATCGATGCCGACGCTCTTTCCAGCGGCGACGCAACCACTATGATTGCATCTGCGGTTGCCGGCCTCAACGCCGACGACATCGAGGACTTCCAGATTCTGAAAGACGGCTCCGCCACCTCTATATATGGCGCGCGCGCAATGGCCGGCGTTATCGTTGTGACCACCAAGCAGGGCCGCGCAGGTCAGACCACCCTGAACTATACCGGCGAACTGACCTACCGCCTGAAACCCTCCTACCGCAACTACAACATCTGTAACTCTCAGGAACAGATGGGTATCTATAAGGAAATGGAAGCCAAAGGCTGGCTGAGCTTCGCTTCTCTGGCCAACGCTTCGAGCAGCGGTGTTTACGGTACGATGTATAAGCTCATCAACACCTACGACCCCTCGACCGGCAAGTATGCGCTGGCAAACACCACCGCCGCACGCAACGCCTATCTGCGCGAAGCTGAAATGCGCAATACCGACTGGTTTGACCAGCTCTTCACCAACTCCCTGATGCAGAGCCACGCAGTCAGCGTTTCCGGCGGTACTGAAAAGGGTAACTTCTATACCTCGTTCTCTTATATGAACGACCCGGGTTGGACCAAGTCCAGCTCTGTGGACCGCTACGTGTTCATGGCCAAAGCAAACTATAACCTTTCGAAGCAACTCCGACTCGGCATCAGCACCAACGACAGCTACCGCAAGCAGAAGGCTCCCGGCACTCTGGCTCAGGACGTTGACGTTGTTAGCGGTAACGTTAGCCGTTCGTTCGACATCAACCCCTTCAGCTATGCTCTGAATACTTCGCGTACAACCGATCCGACAACCCGTCTGACCCGAAACTACGCCGACTTCAATATTTTCGACGAACTCGACAATAACTATATCACCAATGAAATGGTCGACGTCAAGTTCCAGGGCGACATCGAATATAAGCCTGTTGTGGGCCTGACCCTTAAGGCTATCGGTTCGTTCCGCTACTCCTCGACCCAGCAGGAACACTACGTTACCGACCGCTCCAACCAGGCCGAAGCCTACCGCGCCGGTATCAGCCCCGAAAACGCAACCATCCGCGACAGCAACCCCTACCTCTACCGCGATCCGGATGATCCTGCTTCGCTCCCCCAGACCGTGCTGCCCAAGGGCGGTATTCTCTACCACACCCTCTACGGCATGCGTCAGCTCGACTTCCGCGCAAGCGCAAACTACACCAAGGACATTCTCGGCAAATATCTGGTCAACGTTCTTGTTGGCTACGACGCCTCCAAGGTTGACCGCCACACTGAAGCCTTCCAGGGCTGGGGCATGTGTTACGACAACGGTAACCTTCCCTTCTACGATTGGCGCCTGTTCAAGCAGATGACCGAAGAAAACTCGGTTTACTACAGCGACCAGAACACCGCAACCCGCTCTATGGCAGGATATGGCATGGCTTCGTTCATGTATGACAACCGCTACATCGTTAACGGCACTTTCCGCTACGAAGGCTCCAATAAGCTCGGCAAGGCCAAGAAGAGCCGCTGGCTCCCCACCTGGAACGTTTCCGGCGCTTGGAACGTTGACGCTGAAAACTGGTTTGCAAACCCCGTGCTCGCAACCGCCAAGGTTCGTGCCGGTTACTCGCTGACCGCCGACGCAGGTCCGGCCAATATTTCCAACGCTCTGGCTATCTACTATCCCGAACGCCCCTGGCGTCAGGACACCGAAGCCTACGAGCAGGCACTGGTTCTTTCGCGTCTGGGCAACTCCGAACTGACATATGAAAAGAAGCACGAGCTCAACGTGGGCGCCGACCTCGGTTTCCTCAACAACCGCATCAACCTGGTGTTCGACTGGTTCACCCGCAATAACTTCGACCTGATCGGTTATGTCTACACCCAGGGCGTTGGCGGCGAAATCGGCAAATGGGCCAACGTAGCCTCGATGAAGAGCCACGGTGTGGAACTCACCCTGTCGACCACCAACCTGATGGTTCGCGACTGGAAGTGGACCTCCGACTTCACTTTCTCATACAGCAACGTGAAGATTACCGACCTGAAATCGCGCTCGCGAGTAATCGACCTCGTTCAGGGCACCGGTTTCGCTCTCGAAGGCTACCCCGTGCGCTCGGTGTTCTCGATTCCCTTCGTGGGTCTGACTGAAGACGGTCTGCCCATCGTTATCAACGAACACGGCGAACAGACCACCACCGACATCAACTTCCAGGAATGGGACAAGCTCGACTTCCTGAAATATGAAGGTCCCGTAGATGCTCCCTACACCGGCGGCTTCAACAACGCAGTGAGCTGGAAGAATTTGAGCCTTAACGTGTTCTTCACCTACGCCTTCGGCTCGGTTGTTCGCCTCGACCCGACCTTCTCGGTTGCCTACTCCGACCTCTCCGCAATGCCTCGCGAATTCATGGACCGCTGGGTTCAGCCCGGCGACGAAAAGGTTACCAACGTGCCTGCCATCGCCTCGACCCGCCAGTATCATAACAACAAGGATATCCGCTACGGCTACAATGCGTATAACTACTCCGATGCCCGCGTTGCCAAAGGCGACTTTATCCGCCTGAAGGAAGTGGCCCTCACCTGGTCGTTCCCCAAGAGCTGGACCAACGCCCTCCGCATCAACACTGCATCGCTCAAGCTCGCGGCTACCGACCTCTGGCTCTGCTACTCCGACAAGAAGCTCCAGGGTCAGGACCCCGAATTCGTCAACGCCGGCGGTGTTGCCAACCCCAACCCCAAGCAGTTTACTTTCACTCTCCGTTTCGGACTTTAATCCATACACTTCCTAAGCAACAATGAATACGAAGAAATATATATATGGTGCCGCAGCGCTCGCTGCAACCGCCCTCTCCTCTTGCTCGGGATTTCTCGACACTCCCACCGACACTCGTGTTGAGCTGGTCAACACCGAGCAGGTGCAGATGCTGATGAACGCAGCTTATCCCATGACCAACTATGCATGGCCCTGCGAAATCATGAGCGACAACATCGAGGATAACAACGCCCCCGAAGGCGAAGGCTCGCAGGGTATCCACTATAACCTGAGCGCCTATGACCGCGGCGACGACGAAATGTTCCGCTGGGAAGTTTGCGTCAGCAACACCGACACCGACTCTCCCTCCGGTATCTGGGAAGGCTTCTATGGCTCCACCGCAGTTGCCAACGCAGTGATGGAAAAACTCGACGAGTGGCGCGAAGAAAACGGCGGCCTCGACCGCACCCAGACCGCCATTTACGCCGAAGCCCAGGTGCTCCGCGCCTATAACCACTTCATTCTGGCTCAGGTGTTCTGCATGCCCTACGGTGCCAACAACGCTTCCGAACTCGGCATTCCCTACATCACCAAGCCCGAAACCACGGTTAAGCCCCACTACGAACGCGGCACCCTGGCCCAGACATATGAAATGATCGAAAAGGACCTCACCGAGGGCTTGAAGAATCTTAACAACGGCATCTACGACGTGCCCAAATATCACTTCAACACCCAGGCCGCAAACGCCTTTGCCGCTCGTTTCTACCTCTATACCCGCCAGTATAAGAAGTGCATCGAAGCCTGCAATAAGGTTTTCGGCGGTGAGAATGCCGACGTTACTCCCTTCCTGAGCAAAATCTGGTCCACTCTCGACACCTATTCTTATATCAGCGACTTCGGCCGCTATCAGAACAATATCGACAAGCAGTGGAACTTCCTGCTCTATCCGACCCACTCGATTGAGCTGCGCCGCTACTCCGGCAAGAGCCGCTACGCAACCATCCGCGACGCTTTGTCGTCGACCATCCACGGCTCGTCGCCCGTTTGGGACACCTTCCGCTGGACTTCCGGCTCCGGTAAGAACAAAAAGAGCTTCACCATGCACCCCTGTTTCAACGGCATCTGCATCACCAACGGCGGATCGGAATATGGCTACGCAATGTGCGGCAACATGGCCGAACAGTTTGAATACACCGACAAAATCGCCGGTATCGGTTACGCTCACATCACCCGCCGCGAATTCTATGGCGAAGAAGTGCTGCTGACCCGCGCTGAAGCCCGCCTGTTCCTGGGCGACATCGACGGCGCCATCGCCGACCTTGATGCATGGGAAAAGCCCCGCCGCAACTGTCCCGGTGCTTCCGGCCATGAAAACGAATTCTCTGATTTCAGCCGCGACAACATTGTTCGCTTCTATCAGACCAAGGACCCCGGCTACGGCAGCGTCAAGGCGCTCAACACCGACATTGTTTGCCCCGAAAGCGACGCCACCGCCAGCCTTGACGACATCATGCCCTACCTGCAGTGTGTGCTCCACATGCGCCGCATCGAAACCATCCACACCGGTCTGCGCTGGTTCGACATCAAGCGCCACGGCATTGAATTCGATCGCAAAATCGGCAACTCCGTTGCTCCCGACTATCACACCATGGACCGCCTGACGCTCAACGACCCCCGCCGCGCAATCCAGATTCCCGCCGAAGTGGGTGCCGCAGGTCTGCAGGCCAATCCCCGTCCGACCGACGACAAGACCCAGTCATCGAGCGAAAACGTAAGGGTTCTGTAAATCAGATTATCTAACTATCCTAAAACTGCATTCACGACATGAAACTCCATAAATATATCCTCATGGCGGTTGCCGGTATAGCTCTGGCTTCCTGTTCCGAAGAGAAACTCGGCCCCTCGATTTTCCCCGAGAACGACCCGCCCGCCGACCCCAACGGTTATAGCTACAAGTTTGACAAGTGGGTAGAGCAGAACTTCCTGCTCCCCTACAACCTCGACTTCAAATATCGCATGGAAGACGTTGAATCGAGCATGGACTATAATCTGGTGCCCGCAACCTTCGAAAACGCCCGCGACCTCTGCCTGCTCACCAAATATCTCTGGTTCGACACCTATGCCGAGCATTGCGGAGTTGACTTCCTCAAGAGCTACGGTCCCCGCATTCTCCACCTCATCGGTTCGCCCGCCTATAATCCCACCTCGGGCACCGAAATCCTCGGTCTGGCCGAAGGCGGTCTGAAAGTGAGCCTCTTCAAGGTTAACGAAATCCAGCTCACCAACGTTAACCAGCTCAACGAATACTACTTCCGCACCATGCACCATGAGTTCGGCCACATTCTCCATCAGACCCGAACCTATCCCAAGGAATTCGACCTGATCAGCGCCGGCCGCTACGACGCCTCATCCTGGCAGAACAAACCCATGGGCGTGCAGGCTTCGCAAGGCTTCATCACCCCCTACGCTTCCAGCGAGGGTCGCGAAGACTTTGCCGAAACCATTGCCAACTACCTGACCCGCACCGACGAGGCCGATGCTCTGATTATGTGGATGGCCGACCGCGGCTGGACCAACGGCCTGGCCGACGACGCAGCCGACGTTGAAGACGCCCCCTACTATTGCTACTATTACCTCAAAGACCAGTCCAAGCCCGACGAAAAGACCTATATTCTCACCTCGGTCGAAAAAGACGGCAACTTCCGTCCGGCCATTATCGGCACCCGAGGCGAATCGCTCAACACCGTTGAAGCCGTTGAAGCCTACATTGAACGCCTCAACGCCTCAACCCCCGGCGGTATCTTCCCCGTTGAGGATGCCGACAAAGTCGACGGCCGCGCAATTATCGAGCAGAAGCGCTCAATCGTTCGCAACTGGTTCAAAGACACCTGGCAGCTCGATTTCGACGAGCTCCGCCAAATCGTTCAGCGCCGCCAGAGCGACTTCGACATCGAAGCCCTCCGCGCCGAAATCGATGCCGTTCAATAATTCGAAATAATTACTAATTACTAATTTTTATAATTACTAATTATGAAAAAATATATAATCCTCTCGGCCTTGGCCGCTGCCCTCACCTTCGGTGCCTGCAGCAACGATGATGTCCGAATCTTCGACGAATCCGCTGCCGACCGCCTGGAAAACAGCAAAAACGCTAACTTCGACGCCCTCGTTGCCGACGGTGGCAAATGGGCCCTTGAATATTTCTCAAACACCGAAGAACCCGGCTACCTGTTCGTGGTGGAATTCCGCCCCGACAAGTCAGTGAACATCACCACCGACCATAAGTGGATTGGCGGCGAAGAAAAGTCGGAAGTTTCGATGTTCGACGTTATCACTGACAACGGCATCGTTCTGACCTTCAACACCTACAACCGCCTCTTCCACATCTTCTCCGACCCCGCCGACATTACCGGCGCCGACGCCCCCACCAATAATGGCCAGGACATCGACGAAACCGGCTATGGCCACGAAGGCGACTACGAATTCATGATGATGGAGAATGACGGCCAGTCTATCCGCCTGCGCGGCAAAAAGCACGCTCTCAACGCCTACCTGCGCCACCTGCCTGCCGATGCCGACCCCTCGGCCTACCTCGCCGAAGCCAAAAAGCTCCGCACTCAGTTCGATGCCAAGCGCTTCCCCACTTACATTATGACTGAAAGCGCCACCGGCGCCTCCTACGACATTACCGGCCTTTCGACCGGCATCGTGACCTGCGTGCCCACCGAATCGACCAACCCCTTTGCTCAGACCGAAACCAAGGCTGTTGTTATTACCGCCAACGGTGTGCGCCCCTACAAGGCTTTCGACTTTATCCGCAAGGACAATTCCCGCTTTGCCGTTCCCGAATTCACCTGGAGCAACGCCGGTCTCGCAGCCCCCGGCTATGTAATCACCGCGCCCGTTGCCTCCACCAACCTCTGCCGCCAAGACCTCAGCTGGGATATCAATATTGATTCGTTCAGCACCGTTCTGGCTGAAGCTTTCGCCGCTGCCGATGCGCAGACTCAAGGAATCAGCGTGTCCGGTTTCGGCAATAAGCCCCGTTTGACTGTGCCCGGATTTGTGTTTAAGTCCAAAAATGGCAAACTGACCTTTAGCTTCCAGGCTAAGGTGGGTAAGGTTACTTTTAACTATTTCGGTGAAGTAGAAAAGCTTAGCGATTCTAAAGTTAAGATAGCCTTTACGCAGCCTGACGATGCGATTAGAATATATCTGCAGCCCCTGACTCCTAAGGTGATTGACTTTATTAAACTGCTTGAGGGTGAATTCACTGTTGAAAACCTTACTGCACTCGATCCTTCGGAAGTGACATTCGTAAGTGTTTCCAACCCCGAAATCTCTTACTCTGTAGTGGTTAAGTAAATTTATTTATAATGTAGTGGCATTGCTCGGTGACGACAGTATATTCACCATATGCTTAATCGAGAGTGATGCCTCTGCATAAATTTCTGATATATTACTTATATTCATTCATATATTATCAATTACATTAACCAAACTTTCTATGAAAAAGATTACTCTTTTCGCTGTTGCCGCATTGGCCGCTTCGTCGGTTTATGCTGCTGTTCCTCAGGCGCAGAGCACTCAGACTCGCTCAATGCGTGAGCAGTTCAGTGCCGTTTCCGAGCAGATGACGAAGAAGATGCCCGTTGCTAAGGTGTCGAAGTCGCGTGCCGAAGGCGATGTCACTGTGTCGGCTCTGCCTACCTATCGCAATTATGATGCTATGTATCTCGGCATGAACAGAGATTTTATGTATAAAGTTTCAGTTTTCGGCTTCCTTCCTGCAAAGGGCGAGGTTGGCTTCTATCCTTACTATGAAGCTGATTCCTATAACTGGAAATGGGATGTTTACCAGAGCCAGGAAATTGTGGAAGAGGTGTCGACCGACGATGTGCTGACCATTCCGACCGCTCCGTTCAAGCAGTTTGCCGGTCCCACCCTTGAGTTCACCTCCGGCCAGAGCGTGGTATCATATAACGACAGCTGCCGCGTTTATTACTGCGGTGGTTCGCCCGCAAGCTGGAGTGAATACTTTGAGGGCTTCGGTGTAACTCCCATGAAGACCACAGCGTATCTCCTCGGTGCATCTGAAACCGCGATTGACTATTCCGACGCAACCGGCTCCAAGTATAATCCCGAAACCGGCACTTCGGTTAATTTCGATGGCATTATCAGCTCTGCTTATGACGGCGCTACCGATTTTAAGATTCTTGCCTATGGCGTGCGCGTTCCCGGCAGCACTGCTCCCTATGCACTTAAAGGCGGTTATCTTTTCCTCAACGCAGAAACCAAGGCTGCTACCGAAATCAAGATTACGGTTATGCCCATTGACGATGAAGGCAAAATCAATATGGCTGACACCATTGGCAGTGGCACCATGATTCTGCCCGCCGGCGCCACTTCCGGTGCAGTGGATTTTGTTGTGTCGAAAGCTTCCGAAGTTGCATTCCTCACCACCGATGAACCTGTCGTTGTACCCACCAACGGTGTTTATATGACCTTCTCCGGCGTTAATGATTCCGAGAATATTACCTACTTCAACGTGGTTTATCAGAATCAGTACTACTACGACTATGAGCAGGCCTCAAATCCCAACTCCATTATTCCTTCGCTGTTCACAGCAAACGCATATCTGGAATTTGAGTACACCGATAGCGAAGGCGCTCAGAAGCTCGGCCGTTCTGCTAACTATGGTCTTTATGGCAGCAAAGAAACTGAGCTGAAAGCATGTTTCGAATTTGCTATCTACTATGATGTAGAATACCCCTTTATCGCTAATGCTACCCAGGGTTACGACATTCTCGATATGAGTGTTGAAATCCCCGCCCAGGGCGCTCAGACCAATCGTTATTTCGAAGCAAATACTGATATTCTTCAGCTGATTGACGACGATTATGTTACTGTTGAAGAAACTAACTGCGACTGGTTTGAATACGCTATTCAGGCCGAAGAGGATATTCCCACCGTATTCAATCTGATTGTGAAAGCCGATGCTCTTCCCGAAGGTGTTGAAGGCCGCGTAGGCACTCTCACTTTCACCGGCTACGGCTACGATGAAACCATCACCATTTTCCAGGGCGATAAGCAAGCATCGATCAGCAGCATTGTTGCCAACAAGGCTGCTCAGGGCAAGGTATTCGACCTGCAGGGTCGCGCAGTGAAGAACGCCACCAAGGGTATCTTCATCGTTGACGGCAAGAAAACTATCCTGAAATAATCTCCCCATATATACTGCAAATCAACCCAGAGGGCGTGCTCCGTCGAGGACCACGCCCTCTACCTTTTGCAGCCTCTCCCCCCGCCCTCCCCTCAAGGGAGGGGGCCTCGGGCATCCGCCCTCGCTTCTTTGCGTCAAAGAGCACCCTCCCTTGAGGGG
>CAMWSP010000026.1 GCA_947176935.1 uncultured Porphyromonadaceae bacterium
ATTGACTTCCAACACGCCCAGAGCAACCGGGATGAAGAAGCGGACGGGAACCACGGCTCTGGCCTCGTAGGTATCGGCGGTGGTTGCCGTGCGAACGCCATTTTCAAGGGTCAGTTCATTGTTCACATTATTAACAAATACGGAACCGGGAATCATGCCCACGGGTTCGCCGTTGGTCCAGTTGAAAGCGCCCTTGATGGTGAGGGTTTTATCCTCGTTGTAGGTAATGGAGTAATTCAGAGTGTAGGGATATTCTTTTTCTTCGCCCATGTTCTGGGTGTAGGAGCCGGTCAGTTTGTCGGAATAGGTCGCGCCAGGCACCACAGGTTCAGGTTCGTCGCCGCCATCGGTCTTGTAGAAGTAAACGTTGGCGATATAGCACTCAACCTTAGAACCCTGGTCGAACTTGAACTGGAAAATATCAGCGAAATTAACGCCCTCGAAATAGCTGAGGGGCACGTCATAGCCATTCCATTCGCCGACCTTCACTTCGGGAGCAATCCAACCTTTTTCGTGTCCGGGACTGATGGGAGTAAAGCCAAATCCGGTTTCCTCGCAGGGATAGAAATCAACGTGCAGATAGTCATAGCCTTCGGCGCTGAAATGGTTAACGAACTCCCAGCCGAGATAGTTGAAGCTGGTCAACTTGGCAACCTGCTTGCCGTCGATGGTAACGTTTTCATAAACAGTTGACTGACCCCACCAGCCGGTATTGAAAGACAGCTCGCCATAGGCGCTGTAGACCGACAGAACGTTTTCTTCGGGCTGATCGATGGCGGGAACGGTTGCTGGAGGTACGATTTCGGGAATTTCGGGAGCTACCCACGATTCGTCGATATTGGAGTAATGGATGTTGTCGAAATACATAACGGCACCCTCGCTGCCCTCCGAAAGAGCCACGCCAAACACATAGCCGGCGCCCTTGCCTACATAATCATTCCATTGAGCGGCAACTTCAGGGAATATTTCGCTGACTTTCAGGGCCTCAGTGTTCCACTTACCGATGTTTTCGTCGGTAACGGTGATAACATAGTCCTGTTCTTTGCCGCCGTCGGCAGTAAGGCGGATGTTATAGATGCCGGTGCCGGTTGCGTACCATTTGAAGTTCAGGGTAGAAGAATGAAGCGGGCCGGTAACAAAATCCTTGCCGTCAGCAAAGAGGCCGAAAGAGGCAATCGCGGAACTTGCGCCACCAGCCTGGAAAGACATGACTTTGGCATCGGAATTTGTGGGGTTTTCAGCCTGTGTATCAACCACATCATTCCACCAGCCATAAAAGATTGTGCCCTTGCCATACGCGCCGTTATTGTAAACGGTAACGTCGGCGGCCTCGGCGGCGAGGAAAGCTGCGGAGGCGAGCGCTAATGTGATAAACTTTTTCATGATAACAAATTGCGTATTTTGGTATAGGTTAATATTTTGCCCACAAATATATAAAATAAATCGATAACGGGCAAATTTTTGGGTCATTTCTAAGAAAAAATGGGCGAGATTGCCAAAAAATTGGTATCTCGCCTTCATAAATTGGGTACGTCTTGTTATTCGAAGATGTGTTTGAGTTTCGAGAAGAGTCGCTTGACCGTTGACTGGTCGGGTTTGATGTTGGGAGCGGTGCGCATGGCCTCGAAGGTCTGGCGCTGTTCGGGGGTGAGGTTTTCGGGCACGTAGACCATGATGTTGATGAGCTCGTCGCCCTTGGCGCCGCCGTTGGGGTCAGGCAAGCCCTTGCCTCTAAGTCGGAGCACCTTGCCGGGCTGGGTGCCGGCGGGAATGTTCAGGCGGGCGCGTCCGGTAACCGTGGGCACTTCGACGGGACCGCCGAGGGCCGCGGTGGGGATGTCGAGCATCAGGTTATAGATAAGATCATTTCCGTCGCGAATGAGTTCGGGGTCCTTGATTTCGTTGATAACCACCAGCAGGTCGCCATTGACTCCGCCATGGGCCGGCGCATTGCCTTTGCCCTTAACTGTGAGCACCATGCCGTCGGAAACGCCGGCGGGAATATGGAAGGAAACGGTGTTGTCCTTGCGTTGCACACCGGTGCCGTTGCAGTAGGAGCAGGGGGTGGTTATGATTTTGCCGTCGCCATGACAGGTGGGGCAAACGGCCTCGCTCTGCATGGGTCCGAAAATGGACTGCTGCATCTCAACGACCACGCCCTGGCCGTGGCAGGTGGGGCAGGTGGAGAATGCGGTGCCATCCTTAGCGCCGGTGCCGTTGCAGTGTTCGCACTTATCGTTGGTTGGAATCTTCAGATTCTTTGTGACGCCGGAGGCTATATCTGCCAGGGAGAGCTTCACGTTGATACGCACGTCGCCACCCTTGCGCACCGGTTTGCGTCCGCGCGAGGAGCCGCGGCCGGTTGCGCCGCCGAAGCCGCCGCCATTGAAGCGACCGCCGAAAATATCGCCGAAGTGGGCAAAAATATCGTCCATCGACATGCCGCCGCCCTGGAAGCCGCCGAAACCGCCGGCACCGCCAAAGCCCTGCGGGCCCATAGAGTGGCCGAACTGGTCATATTTCTGGCGCTTTTCGGGGTCGGAAAGCACATCGTAGGCCTCGGCCGCCTCCTTGAATTTTTCTTCGGCGGCCTTGTCGCCGGGGTTCTTGTCGGGGTGATATTTCAGCGCCGCCTTGCGGTAGGCCTTTTTGATTTCGTCGGCAGTGGCCGATTTGGCCACTCCGAGAACTTCATAGTAATCGCGTTTGGTTTCTGCCATAGCTTAAAATGGTGTGTGGGGGGTATTATTGACCTACGGCCACTTTAGCGTGGCGGATAACTTTGTCGTTGAGCGTATAGCCCTTCTGCAAGGTGTCGATAACCTTGCCTTTCTGCTCTTCGGGTCCGGGCACGAGAGCAACCGCTTCGTGGAGCTGATCGTCGAAGTCGGTGCCGGTCGATTCCATGGCTTTCACGCCGTTCTGTTCGAGATATTTAACGAACTTGTTATAGATGAGCACCATGCCCTCTTTAACAGCTTCGGCGCCTTCGGTGTCGGTTATTGCCTGGAGGCCGCGCTCAAAGTCGTCGACTATGGGCAGAATGCCTTTCATGGCGGCTTCGGCACCGTTTTTGATGAGTTCGGCTTTTTCCTTGAGGGTGCGCTTGCGGAAGTTATCGAAATCGGCCATGAGGAAAAGATATTCTTTCTTCTCCTTTTCGAGTTCGGCCTTTACTTTTTCGAGTTCTTCAGCAACGGGGTCAACGCTTTCGGCGGGCTGCTCGGCGGCAGCAGCGTCGGCAGCGACTTCCTCGTCGGCGGGGTTAGAGTTGATTTCGGGATCTGTGGGGTTATATTCCTGTTCCATTTTGCGGTATTTGAATTTACGTTTTTTCATAGGAAAGACATATCAAAAAGTGTGCCAGTTTTATTTCTTAACGCCTGAAACTGCCAAAGCGTTCATTATTTCGGGCGCACAGACATGAACGTCGCAGTCGGGACACTGATTTTTGAGCAAATCTTCCAGCACCATGCGTTCAACGCGCGGGAATATGCCATAAACGGCCGAGCCGGAGCCGGACATCGAAACGTATATCGCGCCATCCAGCGCCAGCTGCTCCTTGACCTCGCCTATGCGCGGGCGCAGGGGAATAACAGTAGCCTCAAAGGCATTGACGACGGAGCCCTGCCAGTTCTCGACCGACTGAGCCACACGCCGGACGAGCGGAATTTCAGGCTCGGCGATTTTCACTCCGCGATAGGCCTCGGCGGTCGAAACTCCGGCCTGCGGCTTGACAATGGCCAGAGTCATTGCGTTGAGTTCGTGCGGCAGGTCAATGGGGGTCATGTCGGTGCCTATGCCGGTGCAGAGCATAGGCCGGTCATAGATAAAGAACGGGCAATCGGCGCCGACCTTGGCGGCCACGCCGGCCATGATTTCTTTTGTCAGGCCAAGGTTATAAAGCTCGTTGAGCCCGCGTATGGCAAATGCGGCATCGGCCGAGCCGCCTCCCAGCCCCGCACCGTCGGGAATGTTTTTGTGCAGCCGGATGTGGGTCGGCGGCAGGCCACCGACCGTGGCGGCCAGTGCCTCGTAGGCCTTCATCACCAGATTCAGCTGCGGCGGGCAGTCGACCGCACGGCCGGTGCAGGTCAGGCGCGTCTGGCCGTCGGGGGCCGGAGTGAGTTCCAGCAGGTCCTCCCAGTCGGTGGGCACCATGACGGTTTCCAGCAGATGGTAGCCATTTGGCGCGCGGCCGGTAATGTCGAGTCCTATGTTGATTTTGGCGTGAGGGAAAAGCAGCATTGCAAAGAGAGTTTTGAGAATTATTTTTTGAGTTTCGGGGCAAGAGACTCTGCGGTGTGGCCTCCGGCAGCCACTATCTGCTCGGGAGTGCCCTCGGCCACTATATAGCCGCCGGCGTCGCCCCCTTCGGGGCCTATGTCAATAACATGGTCGGCACACTTGATAACGTCAAGGTTGTGCTCGATGATAACGACCGTGTGGCCCGCTTCGATAAGGCGGTCAAAGGCATGCATCAGAGTGGATATGTCGTGGAAATGCAGCCCGGTGGTGGGTTCGTCGAAGATAAACAGAGTGGGTCGCGGCGACTCCTGCGCCAGATAGTAGGCGAGCTTGACGCGCTGGTTCTCGCCGCCCGAGAGGGTCGACGACGACTGGCCGAGCTTAATGTAGCCCAGCCCCACCTCGCGCAGCGGCAGCAGGCGCTGGACTATGCGGCGCTCGGTGGCCGAAGTTCCGTCGGAGAAGAACTCTATGGCTTCGTCGACGGTCATGTCCAGCACATCGGTGATGGTCTTATCCTTATGGCGCACCTCAAGCACCTCGGGGCGGAAACGCAGGCCGTGGCAGGCCTCGCACGGGATAGCGATGTCGGCCATGAACTGCATTTCGATGGTCAAGGTGCCTTCGCCCTTACACTCCTCGCATCGGCCGCCGGGAGTGTTGAAACTGAAATAGGCGGGAGTGAAGCCGGAGAGTTTGGCGGCAGGCTTGGAGGCATAGAAGGCACGGATTTCGTCGTAGGCCTTCAGATAGGTTGCGGCATTGGAGCGGGTTGAGCGGCCAATGGGGTTCTGGTCAATGAAGTCAACGGCCTCGATGCGCTTCAGGTCGCCTCCGAGTCCGGCAAAAGCACCGGGGGCGTCGGCCTGGTCGCCCAGCGAGCGCACCAGCGCGCAATAAAGGATGTCGCGCACCAGAGTGGACTTGCCGGAGCCGCTGACTCCGGTAACCACAGTCATCACCCCGAGCGGGAAGCGCACGCTGATATTTTTCAGATTATGGTGGCGGGCGCCTTTGACCTCGATGAATCCCGAGGGAGCACGGCGGGAGCGGGGAACGGGAATTTCGCGGCGACCGGTAAGATAGTCGGCCGTGAAGCTGCCTTCGGCCTTGTCGATGTCGGCCGCAGGGCCTTGATAGACTATGGTTCCGCCGTTGCTGCCGGCCAGGGGGCCTACGTCGATGATATAGTCAGCGGACTCCATGATTTCTTCGTCGTGTTCAACAACAACGACCGTGTTGCCCAGCGCGCGGAGCTTTCGGAGCACACCGATAAGGCGCTGAGTGTCGCGGCTGTGGAGGCCGATGCTCGGTTCGTCGAGAATATATAGCGAGCCCACAAGGCTCGAGCCGAGCGACGTTGCCAGGTTGATGCGCTGGCTCTCGCCGCCCGAAAGGGAGTTCGAAAGGCGGTCGAGCGTCAGATAGCCCAGCCCCACCTCGTCGAGAAAGGTCAGCCGGTTGCGGATTTCGAGCAGAATGCGTGAGGCCACGAGCGAGTCCTCGCGATTGAGTTCCAGTTCATTGAACCACTTCAGCAGCTGCGACACCGGCATCCGCACCAGGTCGGCTATGGTTTTGCCGCCCACCTTAACATATAGCGCTTCGGGGCGCAGGCGGGCGCCATGGCAGTCGGGACACAAGGTTTTGCCGCGATAGCGAGCGCGCATAACGCGATATTGAATCTTGTGGAGGCTCTCGTCGAGCATCTTGAAGAAATGGTTGATCGAGGCTATGTCGCGCGGACGCCAGCCGGGAGCCTTGGTACCTTCCCAGAGGGTGCGTTTCTGCTCGTCGGTCAGGTCGGCATAGGGGGTATGGATTGGGAATCCGGGATTCTGACGGATGAAATAGCGCTTCCATTCGCTCATTTTTTCGCCACGCCAGCAAACAACGGCGTCGTCGTAGACCGAACGGCCCGGATCGGGAATTACCAGCTCGGGGTCCACGCCGAGCACCTGGCCGAAGCCTTCGCAGGTGGGGCACGCGCCAACCGGATTATTGAAGTTGAACATCATTTCCGACGGCTCGATAAACGTTATGCCGTCGGCCTCGAAGCGCGTCGAGAAGTCGAGCCGGCGCATTTCGGGGTCCCAAACGAGCAACCACATTGCGCCACGCCCTTCGAACAGGGCCGTTTCGGTGCTCTCGGCCAGACGCGAAACCGCATCGGGCTCCGGGGAGGCAGTCATGCGGTCAATCAGCAAACCGGCATCGGTCAGGTCGGGTTCATCGGGCGAGGTGAGCAGAGTTTCGATGTCGAGGAACTCGCTGCCGCGCACCAGGCGCGTATAGCCGCCCTTGAGCAGCACTTCAAGATGCTTGCGCGGGTTGCGCCCTTCGGGAATTATCAGCGGAGCCACAACGGCCATGCGGGTGCCGTCGGGAATCTGCGAGGCGGCGACCAATATGTCGTTGACGGTATGCTTTTTGACCTCCCGGCCCGACACCGGCGAGAACGTGTGGCCCACGCGGCCGAACAGCAGGCGCATATAATCGTAGATTTCGGTGGAGGTGCCTACGGTTGAGCGCGGGTTGCGGGTGTTGACCTTCTGCTCTATGGCAATGGCCGGAGGGAGGCCGGTGATTTTGTCGGCCTCGGGCTTCTGCAGTTTGCCCATGAACTGGCGCGCATAGGCCGACAGGCTCTCCACATAGCGGCGGCGGCCTTCGGCATAGAGAGTGTCGAAGGCCAGCGAGGATTTTCCGGAGCCGCTGAGTCCGGTAATTACTACGAGTTTATTGCGCGGGATGGTAACGTCAACGTTTTTAAGGTTGTTGACTCTGACTCCGCGCGCCTGAATGTCACTCATTCTTTAAATCTTCTTTCGAAAGCCGATGGAGGGTAACCACCGAGTGGCCCGCGGCATCGAGCAGTTCGACTGTAGAGTCATTTTTGCGTTTTGCGGTAGTGACCTCCTCCAGCGCAATCAGCAGCTGCGATTCGGTCTGAATGTCGGGGCAGGTCATGCGGGTAGTGGCCAGATTGGTCAACTGCAGGGCGGCGCTGACGCGGGGATTGCGCGAAATCTCGCCCATGAGGCGGTTGCAGCCGGCGTTGCCGCTGACGGTGTTGGCATCGACATCGAACACCAAGCGGGCCTGGTCAACATCGATGGGCTTGCCATTGACCGCCTTGACCTGCCAGGCGCCATTGAGGAAATCAATGTCGCTCTTGCGCAGGGTCATCACCGTTTTCTGCGCGGAGTCGACCAGGTTGAGCAGCGAAGTGCCGTCGGATTGCGTGGCAACGGTGAAGCCGGCGGTGCGGTTGAGCGCGTTGGCTATCGGATAGGCCAGCGAGTCGCCCTGGCAGAGCTTCCGCGTCGAGGCCAGCTGACTAAGCTGCAGCGAGTTGCCGCCATCGATGCGATAGGAGCCATTGATGATATTGCAGCCGTCCTGGCCGTAGAACCGCGCCTCGGCGGGCACGAATTCAATAAACGGCCATTCTTCGTCGTCGATGCCGCGCAACTCGATTGCGCCAACGGTTTTGATATACCAGTGGCCGCCGAGCGAAAGGTCGGCAGAGGTCGACGTGGCTACAGGATACAAAGGTATGGCGTCGCCGCTATTGAACGTTTCCTGCTGGGTTTTCTTAAACAAGGAACACGAAGCGGCCGATAGGGCGAGGCCGGAAAGAATCAGGATTATTGAAGTTTTTTTCATAGCTTTGTCAGGGTTGAGGGTCCAGGATTACAACACGGTAGTTGCCCTGAGCGTTCATTTCCTTCACAAAGTTTTTCACCGCTTCGGGCGAAATCGAATTCACTTCTTCGATAGCGTTGCTGAAATTGTCGGAGCCGGTAAGGGTCCAGTTGTCGATATAGCCGGCCCAGGCAGAGTTCTGCTGCGCGCGTTCGGCATAGGATTTTACCAGGAATTCCTTGACCTTGCCCAGTTCTTCGGCGGTGATTTCCTCGGCCATGGCGGCAAACTCGTTCTTGATGGCGTCGAGCACCTGCTGTTTCTTTTCGGGATTCATGGGGAAGGAGGTCATCAGCTCGGCGTTGCGGCCAATGGCGGAGCTAATGTCGCCGCTGGCACCGATGGAGTAAACGGCGCCCATTTCCTCGCGGATGTTTTTCAGCAGGCGGGCCGAAAGAATCTGACCGGTAATTGACGAGAGTTTGGCGTTGATGGAATTATAGGGCATGGTTGCGCTCTCAACGATGGCGCAATAGGTTTGCGGAGTTTCCATCGGGGTGGTGAACACCTCGGTAGCCTCGCCGGCCTTAATCATATAGCGCGAATCGGCCTCGCCTACGAGCTTGCGGCCCGATTTGGTTGAGGGGAGCGATGCCAGATATTTTTCGCAGAGGGTGCGGAGCTGGTCGGTATCGAAATTGCCCACGAAAGTGAAGGCCCACTGCGAAGCGTCGGCCACACGCGAACGGGCAATCTCTTCGATGCCGGCGGCAGTGGCGGCCTTGATGTCGGCGGCAGTTATCTGCTGCTGATAGGGCGAAGCATACATTCCCTGATAGAGCACCTTGCCGAACACGCTGCGGGGGTCTTTTTCCTGATTTTCGAGCATGCCGGAGTAGAGCGACTGCGATGCGCTGAACTCGGTTTCGGGATAGCTGACCGAGGTGAAGTAGCCATAGAGCAGCTCCATCAGAGCGGGAAGGTCCTTGGGAGTGGAGCTGCCGCTGATGGTGGTTTCATAGAGGCTGAAGTTGGGGTTGATGCCAACCTTTTTGCCGGCGAGATATTTCTGCAGGTCGTTGCTATTGTAGGCACCGATGCCGAAGAGGGATTCCCAGATATTCTGCAGGCAGAGCGCATTGGCGGGCGAGCAGGAGGCATAGACCTGGCTCATGCCGCCGGGAGCGCTGGCGGCCAAAATGATTTCGTCGGCCTTGAAGTCGGTTTTTTTCAGGTAAACGGTGGCACCGTTGCTCAGGGTCCACACTTCTATGCCTGGCCAGGCGGGTTCGGTGTAGGTGGCCACTACCGAGCCGGCTTTCGGCTCAACGGGAATCAGCGGGTCCTGGCGAACGTTGTCGGTAAACACTTCGATGGTTTCGGCATCGACAGCGGCCATCATGCGCGCCAGGTCGTCCTTGGTGGGCATATAGACATCATCGGGCAGCATGCAGAGAACAACGCGGTTGGCATCGGTTACGAACTGACTGAAAGTCTGGTTGATAACCTCAATCGGGAGCTGATTGGCAATCTGCGACATGAGTTCATATCTCATTTCGATGCCGAGCATGGGGTCGCCGTCGATGAAGTGGCGGATGATTTCCTGAGTATAGACGCCGTTTTCGCGCGAGTCGCGGTTATTGTAGGCGCGTTCGAGGCCGGCCAGATATTCGGCGCGGGCGCGGTCATATTCGCTTTGGGTGAAGCCGCCGCGTTTAGCGCGGAGCACTTCGCGATAGATTGAGACGAGGGTCTTGGCAATGTCGCCATCCTTGGCGCCGCCGATAACGGCAAACATATTCTTGGTGTTGCTCATCATGTAGTCGCCGATGGTTGCCTGGGCGAAGCCGAACGGAGTCGAGGGGTCAGACATCATTTCGTCGAAGCGAGCGTTGAGCATCGCGTCAATCATCTGTTCGATATAGCCGGTTACGAGCTGAGCCTGAGTGTTGCGCATGTATTTGGGAAGCGCGCCATGCTTGAAAATCAGATAAACGATGGCATTGGACTGCTCCTTGTCGGCGCCGAGCGCATAGATGGTTCCGGGGGTGTCGGGGACGTCGAATTCCAGACGCATGGGAGCGTTTTCGGGCATGGTGATGTCGCCGAACATTTTTTTGATAACCTGCTCGGTACGGGCCACGTCGATGTCGCCGACAACAACAATGCCCTGCTGGTCGGGGCGATACCAGGCTTCATAGTAGTCGCGCAGAGCCTGATAGGGGAAGTTATCGACCACTTCCATAGTGCCGATGGGCAGGCGGTGGGCATATTTCGAGCCGGGATAGATTTCGGGGAGCACCTTTTCGAGAATACGCATCTGGCCGCCCTGGCCGGTGCGCCATTCTTCGTGGATAACGCCGCGTTCCTTGTCGATTTCCTCGGGGTCGAGGAGCAGCGCGTCGGCCCAGTCGTGGAGAATCAGCAGCACGGAGTCGGTCACTTCGGTGCGGGCGGTGGGAACGTTGGTGATTTTATAAACGGTTTCGTCGGTGCCGGTATATGCGTTAAGATGCGAGCCGAACTTAACGCCAATCGACTCCAGATAGCTGATGAGCGAATTGCCGGGGAAGTTTTTGGTTCCGTTGAAACACATGTGTTCGAGGAAGTGGGCCAGACCGCGCTGGTTATCTTCTTCGAGAATCGAGCCTACCTTCTGGGCAATGTGGAAGTCGGCCTGTCCTTTGGGGTATTCGTTATGGCGTATATAATATGTCAGGCCGTTGGGCAACACACCCGAAACAACGGCAGAGTCAGTGGGCAGAGGGGGCAACTGCTGGCCCGAAGCGGGAGCCGGCATAAACAGCGAGGCCATCAGGGCCATCGCGCCGAAAAGCAACTTTTTCATATGTGATTTCCTTTTTTGATGTGATTATTCATTTTCGTGGTCGGATTCTTTGGGTTGGTCGCCGCCGGTAAAAGGCGGGGGAGTGGCGGTTTCGGCCGAGTGGAGAATCTCGTCGGTTCGCGATGCCCACTGGCGCTTGCCAAAGATTTTTTCAACGTCTTCGGTGAAGATAACCTCGCGCGAAACCAAAACGTCGGCCAGCTCGCCGTGACCCTTGGCCTGAGCGGCAAGCAGCTCCTTGGCGCGGGCATATTGCTCGGCGATGATGCGGCTCACTTCGCCGTCGATTTCCCTGGCCCGCTCCTCGGAATAGGGTTTGGTGAAGCCATAGGACTGGCCGGTGGAGTCATAGTAGGAAACGTTGGGGATTTTGCCGCTCATGCCGTAGTAAACGACCATGGCGTAGGCCTGCTTGGTTACGCGCTCCAGGTCGTTGGCCGCGCCGGTCGATATATGGCCGAGGAAAAGTTCCTCGGCGGCGCGTCCGCCCAGAGTGGCACAGATTTCATCCAAAATGGCCTGCTGCGGAACAATCTGGCGTTCCTCAGGCAGATACCAGGCGGCGCCCAGCGCCTTGCCGCGCGGAACGATGGTTACCTTAATCAGCGGGTTGGCATATTGGAGATGCCACGAAACGGTGGCATGGCCGGCTTCATGAACGGCTATGGCGCGCTTTTCTTCGTCGGTTAGAATCTTAGAGCGTTTTTCCAGGCCGCCGATAATGCGGTCGACGGCGTCGATGAAGTCCTGGCGCTCGATGACTTTTTTGTTGCGTCGGGCGGCAATGAGCGCCGCTTCGTTGCAAACGTTGGCGATGTCGGCGCCGGAGAATCCGGGAGTCTGGCGCGCAAGCAGCTCAACGTCGAGATTGGGTTCAACTTTTTTGTTGCGCAGATGGACGTTGAAAATCGCAACGCGGTCGTTCAAATCGGGCAGGTCGACATAAATCTGCCGGTCAAAGCGGCCTGCGCGGAGCAGAGCCTTGTCGAGAATGTCGGCGCGGTTGGTGGCGGCCAGGATGATGACGCCGCTGTTGGAGCCGAAACCGTCCATTTCGGTCAGGAGCTGGTTCAGGGTGTTTTCGCGTTCGTCGTTGGAGCCCATGTTGGCGTTCTTGCCGCGGGCGCGGCCAACGGCGTCGATTTCGTCGATAAAGATTATGCAGGGGCTCTTCTCCTTTGCCTGGCGGAAAAGGTCGCGCACGCGGCTGGCGCCGACGCCCACAAACATTTCAACGAAGTCGGAACCGCTCATTGAGAAGAACGGAACGTTGGCTTCGCCGGCAACCGCCTTGGCCAGCATGGTCTTGCCGGTTCCGGGAGGGCCCACCAGCAGCGCGCCCTTGGGGATTTTGCCGCCCAGGTCGGTGTAGCGCTTGGGATTTTTCAGGAACTCGACTATTTCTTCGATTTCGGTTTTGGCTTCGTTGAGGCCGGCAACGTCTTTGAACGTTACGCGCTGGTCGTTGTTTTTGTCGAAGACCTTGGCCTTGCTCTTGCCAACGGAGAATATGCCGTCGGCACCACCGCCGCGACCCATGCGCCGCATAATGAAAATCCAGGCGGCGATGAGCAGCACCATCGGGCCGAAAGTCCAGAGGAGATTAGTGTAGTCCGAAGCATCCTCGTAGCTCACGGTGCCATGAAACACTCCTTCATTCCTCCAGGCGTCGATTTTCTTTTCAAACGACTGGGTGTCGCCATATTTCACGGCGACCTTGCCTTGCCCTCCGGGGGCGTTTTTCAGTTCCAGGGCGTTGAATTCGGCCTCGGTGGCGCTCTTCGACAGCACCGCCTCGGCTTCCTTCTTGTTGCGGAAAATAACGATTTTGTCAACTCCGCCGCTCTCGACTATCTTTTCAAACTCGTCGATCGACTCCAGGTTATGCACCGGAGCCGCCGAGTGGTCGAAAAACCAAATGCTCGCAAGCGCGGCGAAGATTATCATATACATCCACCAGATGCTGAACTTCGGCATCTTGGGCGTCAGGGGATTCTTTTTCAGGTCAGCCATTGTTGTTTAGTCAAGGTCAGGAATTTCAGTGATTTTGCCGTCGCTCCAAAGCTCCTCGAGGTTGTAGCGGCGACGTTCGTCGGGGACAAAGATATGCACCAGGGCCGAACCATAATCGAGCACAATCCACTGCGAGGCGGCGTAGCCGTCGTAGTTATACGGCTTTATGCGGTAGTTTTCAAGCAGATAATCGCGCACGCAATCGGCTATGGCAGCCACATGGGTTGCCGACGTTCCCTCGCAAACAATAAAATCGGGAGCCGGACTCGATTCGATTGCCGAGAGGTCTATGCAGGTGATTTTGCGCCCTTTGCGCTCCTGTATGCCGGCCACTATCAGGTCGGCCAATGAAGTTTGATTATTTTCGTTCATATTCGGTGCAAAAATACGGAAAAAATTCCGATTTGCAATAATCTCCCCAAAATTACGCTAAAGAATTTGTGTATATCATATATATTATGTATTTTTGCACCATAAATTTTACAACTATGGCAACTGCATTAAACATCAAACGCAAAAATATTGACCTCCCCGTCGACACTCTGCAAAAACTCTCCCTGATGGCGGTAGCTCAGGGCAAGAGCCTCAAAAATTTCATTGAAACTATTCTTATTTCGAAAGCCAACGCCATAACGGTTGAAGTTAAAGAAAATCCATCTCCCTCAGGCGACCCATGGTTTAACGACCCGGAAAACATGGCTTCAGTCAAGCGTGGCATCGCCGAAATGAAAGCCGGCAAAGGCAAAGCGTATACGATTGAAGAAATCAGAGATCTTTTAGGCGTATGACCTACAAACTAATCCTAATGCCTGAGGCGCAAAAACATCTAATCGAATGGCGCAAATCCGGGCAAAAGAAAACGCTGAAAAAGATTGTTAACTTATTCGAAGAACTGAAAGAACACCCGAAAACAGGCACGGGCCACATTGAGCAGCTCAAAGGCGATTTGGCCGGATATTGGAGCCGGGAAATAACCAAAGGTGACCGGCTGGTCTACAGCATTGAAGATGACAAAGTATTCGTTAACGTTATCTCCCTAAAAGGCCACTACAACGACAAATAATCCTCATCGACTCAACCCGAAGCCCCACTATTATATAAACTTTTTTGAAAAGCTGAGCGATTTCTGCGAAATGTTCGGGGAAATCGCTTTTTCGTGTGGGGGAAAATGCGTAACTTTGCAGCCAAATAACCAACATTACGCAAAGACTTATGAACGAACTGCCTACCAAGTATTCGCCCGCCGAGGTTGAAGACCGGTTATATAGCTTCTGGATGGAACACGACCTGTTCCGCTCAACTCCCGATGCACGTCAGCCCTACACCATAGTTATTCCGCCGCCGAACGTTACCGGCGTGCTCCACATGGGCCACATGCTCAACAACACGATTCAGGATATTCTGGTGCGCCGCGCACGCATGGAGGGCTACAACGCCCTGTGGGTGCCCGGAACCGACCATGCCTCCATAGCCACCGAAACCAAGGTTATTGCCAAGCTCGCCGACCAGGGCATCAAAAAGACCGACCTGACCCGCGAGCAGTTTCTGGAACACGCCTGGGACTGGACCCGCACCCACGGCGGCATAATTCTGCAGCAGCTGCGCAAGCTCGGCGCCAGCTGCGACTGGAGCCGCACGGCCTTCACCATGGACGAGCAGCGCTCGAAGTCGGTTACGAAGGTGTTCTGCGACCTCTACGACAAAGGCCTCATTTACCGCGGCCTGCGCATGGTGAACTGGGATCCGAAGAACCGCACCGCCATATCTGACGACGAGGTGAACTACGTTGACGAGCACTCCAAGCTCTACTATCTGCGCTACTACGTTGCCGGCGACCCCGAAGGGCGCTATGCGGTCGTTGCCACCACCCGCCCCGAAACCATCATGGGCGACACGGCAATGTGCATCAACCCCAAAGACCCGAAAAACGAATGGCTCAAGGGCAAGCGCGTGATCGTGCCGCTGGTGGGCCGCGAAATTCCGGTTATCGAAGACCGCTACGTTGAAATCGAATTCGGCACCGGCTGCCTGAAAGTCACCCCCGCCCACGACAAAAACGACTATCAGCTCGGCAAGACCCACAACCTCGAAACCATCGACATTTTCAACGAAGACGCCACACTCAATGAAAACGGCGGCAAATATGCCGGCATGGACCGCTTTGCCTGCCGCAAGCAGATTGCCATAGACCTGCAGGAAGCGGGCCTGATGGAAAAGGTCGAGGACTATAATAATAAGGTGGGCTACAGCGAGCGCACCAAGGTGGTCATCGAGCCGCGTCTGTCGCAGCAGTGGTTCATCAACATGAAGCACTTCGCCGACATTTCGCTGGCGCCGGTTATGGACGATCTCATCAAGTTCGTGCCTGAAAAATACAAGACCACCTATCGCCTCTGGCTCGAAAACATTCAGGACTGGTGCATTTCGCGTCAGCTCTGGTGGGGCCACCGCATTCCGGCATACTATTACACCAACGCCGCCGGCGAAGTTGAAATAGCAGTTGCCGAAACCGCCGAAAAGGCGCTCGAAAAAGCTCGCGCAGCATCGGGCCTCGACCTGAAGGCATCCGACCTGACGCAAGACGAAGACGCCCTTGACACCTGGTTCTCCTCCTGGCTCTGGCCCATTACCCTTTTCAACGGCATTCTCGACCCGGGCAACGAGGAGATGAAATATTACTATCCGACCTCCACTCTCGTAACCGGTCCGGACATCATTTTCTTCTGGGTGGCCCGCATGATTATGGCCGGCTACGAATATGCCGGCAACATGCCCTTCAAGAACGTTTACTTCACCGGCATCGTGCGCGACAAAATCGGCCGCAAAATGAGCAAGAGCCTCGGCAACTCGCCCGACCCGCTGGAACTCATAGCCAACTATGGCGCCGACGGCGTGCGCATGGGCATGATGCTCGCCGCCCCGGCCGGCAACGACATTATGTTCGACGAAAAGCTCTGCGAACAGGGCCGCAACTTCTGCAATAAGATATGGAATGCCTTCCGCCTGGTAAAAGGCTGGCAGGTAGACCCCAAGGCCGAGCAGCCGCAGGCCGCCGCAGTTGCCGCCGAATGGTTCGACTCCAAGCTGCGCCAAACCGCCGCCGAAATGGCCGACCTGCTCTCCAAGTTCCGCATTTCGGAAGCGCTGATGGCCGCCTATAAGCTGTTCTGGGACGAATTCTCGAGCTGGTATCTCGAGCTGGCCAAGCCGGCCTACGGCTCGCCCGTCGACGCCAAGACCTACGAAGCGACCCTCGGCTACTTCGACCGCCTGCTGCGTCTGCTCCACCCGTTCATGCCCTTCATCACCGAAGAACTCTGGCAGCACCTGAGCGAGCGCGCCAACGGCGAAAGCATCATGTATGCTCCGCTGCCCGAAGCCACCGGCGCCAACGCCGAAATCCTGGCCATGATGGACCACGCCAAGGAAATAGTCAACGGCGTGCGCGGCGTGAGAGCCCACAAGCAGATTGCCCCCAAGGTTGCCCTGACCCTGCTCTCGGCCGCCGCCATCGACCCACGCGAGGCCGCCGCAGTGGCCAAGCTCGCCAACATTGAAAAAATCGAAGCCACAACCGACAAACCCGCCGGCTCGGCAGTGTTCATGGTCGGCAGCCAGGAATTCGCCATACCCATGGAGGCCGCCGGAGTCGACATCGAAGCCGAACGCGCCAAGCTCAACAAAGAGCTCGACAGATTGGAGATAGTTCCCGAAGAAGCCGAAGCGGTGCGCGACATGTACGCGAAATACATATCTGGCTATTCCTTCCGTAAGCTATACGCTTATTGCAAAGAAAAATATCCCGACATTAGATTCTTTTCAAACTCCATGTGCTGTAAGCCCGTAATAGAGCGCCCCATGTA
>CAMWSP010000027.1 GCA_947176935.1 uncultured Porphyromonadaceae bacterium
GTTGAGCGTACCGGAGAAGATAACGGTGGGCTCGGAGTTGGAAACCCACTGGCCTTGCCATGCATCGTTGGTTATGGCGCCGTTGGTGCGCTTAATGGAACCTTCGGAAACCTTTACGGCAACGAACTTCTGGGCGAACACGGGGTTGACGTCGGCGCCATTGACGGTCAGCGAGGTGGCGTTGACGTTTACGCCGGCAACCGGAGCGGCTACGCCGGCGGCTTTGTTGTAAACGGCATAGCCGTTGTCGGTTTTGACGGCGCAGTAGAGATATTCGTCGCTATAGGCGGCTTCGGCGTTGGTGCCTGCATCGGCCAAAGTGGCACCTGTGAGGTAGTTTTTGCCGTCCATGAGGTGATACCAGGTAGTGAAGGTGTTGAAGTGGCCGCCCACGATGTTGGTCGGAACCATCAGGCAGTTGGCATCGGCTGCGGGAGCATCATCGACGTCGAGAGCGGGGTCTTCGGGGCTGACGGGGCTGAGGGTGATTTTGAAATCGTTGAAAACAACGGCGTTGTTGGGGCCGGAGATATAGATTGACGCGGGAGTGTCTTTTGTCAGTTTTTCGCTGACAACGGCATCCTGGCCAACTGCGGCAACGGTTTCGGTGCCGTTATGGAAAATGGTGTTGTTGCCGCCCGAGGGAACGGAAGCGGTGAAGGAGTAGGAGGAAATGTACCAGCCATCGCCGAAGGAGATGGAGAAGGTGCACTTGCCGGCGGTGCCGGCGTGAACGTAGAGCGGGCCTTCGGTTTTGTTCTGGGCGTTGTTTGCGCCGAAGTCAATAACCAGGCCGGTTTTCTCATCGTTTGAGGTCCAGGTTTTGCGGTAGTTTCCCGAGCCGGCCAGGGTGCCGGTTGAGTAGTCGACCGTAATGGTCACGGGGTCGTCGGTCAGATTGGGAACGACAGCGGCGACGGCTGATGCGGGCATTAAAGCCGCCATCAGGAGTGCTTTGGTAAAAAATTGCATGAATGATTTAAGTTGGTAAGTGAATATGTGCGACAAAGTTACGGATAATTACTCAATTAAGCAAAAAACGCAGAAAGTTTTTTCTACGCTCAAACGCGCGCCCCGGAGGCTAATTTTGCATTCATGAAAAGAAAATTTGAGAATTTGCAGCTTTGGGCTGCGGTGGCGGTCGTGGCCGTTGGGTGCGGACTGCTTGTTGCGGGTTTCATTGTGAACCCGCCGGGCCAGATTCATCAGTCGGTGCTGGTTGGATTCGGCGAGTGTTTAACTTTTGCGGGGTCGCTGCTCGGCATCGATTACCGCTATCGCAAAAATCACGATAAGTAGGTATGGAAAAGGCGATTGAGCTGATAAAGGAGTTTGAGGGACTGCGTTTGCGGGCCTATAAGTGTGTTGCCGGAGTGTGGACCATAGGCTGGGGCCATACGGGCGGAGTGAAGGCCGGAACGAGCATCAGCGCCGGGCAGGCCGAGGAGCTGCTGCGGGCCGATGTGGAGTCGGTTTTCAGGCGGTTGGGTCTGAGCAGGTTCGGAGTGAACCGCCGCGCGGCGCTGGCGAGTTTCGCGTTCAATGTAGGCGTGGGGGCAATGCTGCGCTCACGGCTCTGGCGAAAGGTTTGTGCCAATCAGGCCGATGAGTCGATAGCCGATGAATTCCGGCGCTGGAAATATGCCGGCGGCAAAGTGCAGCAGGGGCTGATTCACCGACGCGAAAAGGAGCTGAGTCTTTATTTTCAGGAGGATGAGCAATGAAAAAGCTGCTTCTGATAATTCCGGTGTTGGCTCTGCTGGCGGTGGCGGGCTGCTCGTCGGCGCGGAAGGTTGAGGAACGCGCGCGGCTTGAGCGCTGCGACAGTTTGCGTGCGCTATTGGCCGAGGAATTGACCGTGAGGCTCGACGATGTCAGAATCATACCGCCCGACAGCATCAGGCCGCGGGTGAAAGTCGCCGCCGTTCGGATAGAACGGGCGCGCACCGCTCAGATCGAAGCTGTTGAAACCGAAACAGGTGATATTGAAAAGGTTGAAACTCCCGAGCCGCAGCAGCCAATGAGGTCGCTGCTGAAGCCAATGGCGCTTTTAGTGCTGATAGCACTGCTTATTTATGGAGCTCTGAAAGGAGACTGAGGCCGCGCAGAAAGTAGGAGCGGGTATATTCGGCCGGGCGGAGAATGGTCTGCCCGGCCGCTATTATGTCGATGTCGATTTCAATTTCTCCGCGCATCTTGCTCTCGGGCGTGCGGCCCAGACGGCGCTCAAAGGCTTTGGTTGCGGCGGTGAGGTCGGTGGGGCTGAGTTCCGAGTTGCCCAGGGCAACGAGGTTCAGATAATCGGCTGTTACGCCGTTGAGCGCCGGCGAGGAGTAGATTCCGGAGCTTTCAATGTCGGTGAAGTTTTCGGCAAGCCATTGCATTGCCTTCTGCATGAATTGCCGGCAACCGGGGGCGTTGCTGCCTATGCTCAGCAGGTAGCGCATCAGTCAAGACCCTTGAGGGTGAGGGCAATGCGACCTCTCAGCGGGTCGACTTCAAGAACTTTGGCGCGGATTGTCTGGCCCATGGCAACGACCTCGAAGGGAGAGTTGACGAAGCGCTCGCTCATCTGCGAAACGTGGAGCAGGCCGTTTTCCTTGATTCCGAGGTCAACGAAGGCGCCGAAGGCGGTTATGTTGTTGATTTTGCCGGTAAGGGTCATTCCGGGCCGTATGTCGTTGATGGACTTGATGGTTTCGTCGAATTCCGGGTTGGCCACTTCGTCGACCGCCTCGCGCTTGGGCTTGGAGAGCTCGTCGATTATGAGTTGCAGGGTCGGAACGCCGGTTTCTTTGTCGAGATAGTTGGCGATTTCGATGTTTGATGCCAGCGCGGGGTTATTGACCAGCTGGGCGGTTGAGGTGCGGAGGTCTTTGGCCATGCGGGCCACCAGGTCGTAGCGTTCGGGGTGGATGGCGGTGTTGTCGAGCGGGTTCTCGGCATCGGGAATGCGGAGAAAGCCTGCGCATTGCTGGAAGATTTTCTCGCCCATGCGGCTCACGTTTTTCAGGTCGGCGCGACGGCGGAAGGGGCCGTTTTGCTTGCGGTATTCAACAATGTAGCGTGCAAGGGCCGGGCCGATGCCGCTGACGTAGCCGAGCAGCGAGGGGGATGCGGTGTTGACGTTGACGCCCACGGAGTTTACGCAGCTCACCACGGTGAAGTCCAGGGCTTCCTTCAGGCGCGACTGGTCAACGTCGTGCTGATACTGGCCGACTCCGATGCTTTTCGGGTCGATTTTAACCAGTTCGGCCAGGGGGTCCTGCAGGCGGCGGCCAATGGATATGGCTCCGCGGACTGTCACGTCCTTGTCGGGGAACTCCTCGCGGGCAACTTCGCCGGCGGAGTAGACCGAAGCGCCATCTTCGTTGACCATTACTATCTGCACGCGGCGCGGCATGCGCACGTCGTCGAGGAACCGCTTGGTTTCGCGGCCTCCGGTGCCCGAGCCGAGGGCTATGACGTCGATGGCGAAGGTGCTGATCATTGAGCAGAGCAGATAGGCGGCGCCGTGGGGGTCGGAGAGGTTGAATATGTCGTCGGCCAGCAAGTTGCCCTGCTCGTCGAGGCAAACCACCTTGCAGCCGCTTCGGAAGCCGGGGTCGATGCCCATGACGCGCTTGCCGAACATGGGCGGAGTCATCAGCAGCTGGCGCAGATTGTCGGAAAAGTTTTCGATTGCGGCTCCGTCGGCTTTTTCTTTGGCCGAGGCAGCGATTTCGTTTTCAATCGAGGGGCGAATCAGTCGGCGGTAGGCGTCGCGAACGGTCTGGCTGACCAGTTCGGCGCATTCGGGCGATGCGCCGGGTTTGACGAAGAAGCGGCCCAGGCGTTCAATCATTTCGTCGTCGTTGATTGAGATGCTGACTTTCAGAATGCCGGCCTCTTCGCCTCGGCGGGCGCCGAGATAGCGGTGGGAGGGCACCAGGCGCAGCGGCTGGGAGTAGTCATAGAAGGTGGCGTAGAGCTCGCGTTCGTCGACCGCGTCTTTGGCTTTTTGGGTCGCGAATTCGGCCGAGCGCTGATATTTTGCGCGCACCAGATTGCGGGCTTTTTCGTTTTCGCTCATCCACTCGGCGATAATGTCGAGAGCTCCGGCAATCGCGTCGTCGGTCGAGGCAACATCGGCCGATACGTATTTCTTCGCTATGGCTGGAATCCCGGTTGCCGCTTGCGCCATGATGATTTTTGCCAGAGGCTCCAGGCCGCGTTCGCGGGCTATTTCGGCGCGGGTGCGGCGCTTGGGCTTGTAGGGCAGGTAGATGTCCTCGAGCGTTGAGGCATCGAGGGTGTGTTCGATGCGGTCGGCCAGCTCGGGGGTCATTGCTCCGGCGGCGGTTATCTGCTCAACAACGAATTCGCGGCGCTTGAGATATTCGCGCAGGGCCGAAAGGCGCCGGCTGATGAGGTAGACCATTTGCTCGTCGAGTTCGCCGGTGGCTTCTTTGCGATAGCGCGAAATGAAGGGCACTGTTGCGCCATCGTCGAGCAGTTTGATGGTTGCGTTAACCTGCTTGCGCGCAAGGTTCAGGTCTTTGGCAATAATCGAGGGGAGGTCGGTTGTTGGGATTCTCATGATTTTTTATTGAGAGTGAAGAGCGTAATTTCGGGTGTTGCGCCTATGCGCATGGGAAAGCCCACGGTGCCTGCGCCGATGTTGACGTAGAGCAGGCGGTGGCCGTCGGGGGCGGTGTAGAGCCCTTTCCAGCAGTTGGGATAGCGCCATTTTGACGGGCTGAAACCGCCGATTTGGAATTGCATGGCGTGGGTGTGGCCGCTGAGGGTCAGGGCGTAGCGCAGAGTGTCGGTCTGGGCCACCACGTCGGTCCAATGGCGCGGATTGTGGGTCAGTAGAATTTTTGTTGCGGAGTCGCCCGAGGTGGGGTAGGCCGTGTCGATGTCGCCATAACGGGTAAATGGCGGGTCGCCCCAGTTTTCAACGCCGACAATAACGATAGAGTCGCCGGCCGCGCCGGGAATCACCTCCGAGGAGTTGGTGAGCAGTTCCCAGCCCATGGCAATCTGGTGGTCCATGAGCAGTTCGAGGTTTTCTTCCTTTTCGGTGTCTGACGACCATTGAACGTAGTCGCCATAGTCGTGGTTGCCGAGAATGGAGAATACGCCGTCGGGGGCGTTAAGGCGCTGCAGCGTAGCGATAAACGGTTCGGCTTCGGCTGCGCGCTGGTTAACCAGGTCGCCGGTGAATACTACCAGATTCGGTTGCAGGGCATTGATGGAGTCGACCATGCGCGAAACGAAGCTGGTGTCGCTGCCGAAGGTGCCTAAATGGAGGTCGGAAATCTGCGCTATGCGGTAGCCGTTGAAACTTTCGGGCAGTTCGGGAATATTGACGGTCACTTCGTTGATTTGCAACTGCTTGCGGTTAATAAGTGAACCCCAGAGCATGGTGGCGACCACCAGCGAGGCAACGCCGAGTCCGGTCCATGACAGCCACTTCAGCCGGCGGCGTCCGAACAGTTCCGGGATGCGGGCCATGAGGTCGAACAGAACTGCGGTGAGCTTGCCGGCATAGACGGTCAGGTAGAAGAACACCATCCACATAACCGTTGTGAGGCCGTTGGATGCCGCCGATGTGCGTGCCGGGATGAAGAAGATAACCAGCACGTAAATCAGAAAGAAAGCGCTTTCAAGCAGCTGGAAACGAGCCCATCCGGCGCGACGGCAGCGCCGCAAGGCAATGAAGAACAGATAAGAGTCGGTCAGCAGCTGGAGAATCAGCAGGCAGACGGCGAGAATCAACGTGATTCGCATTAAGAATTTGAAAGTGAGGCTATTTTATTGCTCAGAGGGTTGGCATACATTGTCAACATCATTTCGCGCATGAAGTTCATTTCTTCAGCGGTGATGTCGGGGAGGTCTACCTTTGCTAACTGCGAGGCGATGCGGTTGTTGACCGCTTCAACGTCGGCCTGTGTGTATTGGTCGGCAAAGCGGTGCTCGCCCTTGAGCAGGTCGTGGGCCACGTAGTTTATGGGGTAGATGTGGTAGTTGCGGTGAATGTGGTTGTCAACGATTTCGCAAACCTGTGCGCAGGCTTCGGAGCGGCCAAGGTCTTGCGGCAGGGCGTCGAGCTCCGGGTTGATGCACTCGGTCAGGGCGAAGTGAACGCGGCCCTTCTGTTGCAGAATGCCGGTTTCCATGCTCAGCAGGTCGTCGTGTTCTGACTTTTTGAAGTTCGGGTCTCGACGCTTGCAGAGGAATTCGCGTGCCTTGAGGTAGTCGTTGGGGTCATATTCATAGCTGATGCTGACCGGCAGCAGGCGGATTTCGCGTATGCTTTCGAGCGGAGAGCCTTCGCCGCCGAGGGTGAGCATCTTTATCAGGCCCTCCTGGGTGCGGTCGTTGCTATCCTTAGCGCGGCCCTCGCGGTGGGCAATCCAGAGGCTCTGGTGCTTGGTGTTGATGCAGTGGTGAATATAGGCGCTCAGATGCTTGGCGGCTTCGAGGGCGCCGCGTATGCCGGTGTCGCGCTTGACTATGAAGCTCTTGTTGATTCTGACCAGTTCGTCAATCCAGGGCAGGATGAGCAGATTGTTGCCGATGGCCACTTCGCAGGTTTCGCGGCCGCCGCGAACCATTCCGAGATTCAGAAATGAGGCGTCGAGAACTATGTCGCGGTGATTGGAAATCAAAACGTAGTTCTTGTCGGGCTCGTAGTTGTCGATGCCGTCGAGGGTTACGCCGGCAGTGGTTTTGGCCTCTAACTGAGCCAGAAACGGCAGCATGATGCGGTGTTGAAATTCCTGCTGGGTATGGCAGTCGAGCAGTTGTTTTGAAAATGCGGCATAGTCTACGCCGGGGAGCACCCATTTTACTGCATGCTCGAATTGCGGCTCGGCCACCAGACGCTCAATGTGTTGGTGAAATTCAGGGCCGTTATCAAACGGCGCAATATCGTTGAATTCTTGGTTTGTCATCAGTTTTTCTTTAGTACGGAGCAGCTAAGGAAAGCGCAAATTTACAAAACAATTTCCAAAAATCAAAATCCCGCCTCTGCCTTATCCATTTCGAAGCATTGATTGCATCAGGGCAATGTCGCTTGCAACTTCTCCTTTGAGCAGATATTGCGATTGCCGGCTGAGCAGGTCGCGGTAGATTCTTTCCGCTTCCGAGCGGTCAGAGTCCAGATAGAGGGCTTTGGCGCAGAGGAGCCGTTGTTTCGACGACATTATGCGGCGGTAGGCGTTGACGTAGCCCAGCAGCTCTTCCGTGAGGATTGCGCGTGCCTGTTCAATATGCCCGGTCAGGAGCGCCGTAAATGCCAATTCGCATGAGATTTCCTTGGCATAAAGGTCAATGATTTCGTTTTTATGGGATTCCAATGCCGAAAAACTTTCATAGGCGGCTGCCATATCTTCCATGTCGATCAGACGTGATGCCTGCATCAGCGGCAGCGCTGCTTCGAGCGGATTGCGGTAGTCAATGGCCGGCGGAACCTGAAAAAACTCATCCGGCATATCCTTGGGTCGCACTCCGGCCTGCAACATTGCGTTGGATTTGAGCTGGATAACGAGCGAACGTTTTGCCAAAGGGTCTTTTCGGAGTGTCAGAATGTTCCGGGCATCGTTGGTTACACCGCCGAGCCGCATCGGGATTCCGTTGACGAGTAACAAAATTATGTCGACGGCAATAAAAATTACCAGAAAAATACATGCAAAAGGATTCTTCACAACCCATAAAAACGGTAATGCAGCAGCCAGAAGAATCAGATTGGCGAGTATTCCTCCGAAGTTATACCATCCGGTAGGAATCTTTTCCAAAGGCAGGTCGGGCGGAGATAGCAAACATTGGCCGCCGGTGCCGGCGATTGAAAACCGCTTGATTCGAAGCTTATCGTTTTCTTTGATAAACGTGAAATTGAAAATGCGGAACGAAACGAATTTATAACCCGAAAGGAGTCCGCATAGCAGATGGCCAGCCTCATGGGCCGTTACTACGATGAAAAACGCTAAAAACAATGACAGGATGCTCAGCAGGGGAACTCCGACAATTTCCATTAGATTAAGCCTGGTGAGCTTACCGAAAAATTGCGCGAAAGTAGTGTCGGTCAACGCCACGGCCAGACACGCGCCAATCAGCAGCCCGCCCAGCAGGCTCCCCACAAAAGCCAAAACAAACTTCAATCCCTTCCAAATCATATTCCCGAAGTTTTAAAATGGTTAATGAGTTTCTCCACGCATTGCGAGTGCTTGCCGGGGTCATTCTTTTTCAGTAAATTGATGTTCTGCAGTTTCCATTTGATTGATGGAAAATTACTGAGATTACCTGCGCAGCATTTTGACCAATCCGGTTCTCCGGTTTCAAAAAGAATTAGAAATTCTTTGTCGGTATCTGTCAGACTGCTGTTAACTATGCTGATCAGATTCATGCGTGCGTTCTCATAGTCTGCATAAGTAAACGGCTCATCGGTCATGCCTTCGAATTGGTGGGAAAGAGCGTCTTGCTGGTCAATAGGATTCGGGGCCAGAGATTCAACTAAAGGTTTGTCGCTACCGAGCAGGCAAAGCATGAATCCCGATTTAACTTTAGCAAACTCGCAAGCTGTCAAGTCCCTGCAGTCGAACAGGTCGCGCGGGTGTTGCCTGCTAAGTGCGGCCACAATTTTCCCACCGAACAGCTGACTCCAAGCAACAATATTGGCGTAGCATGTCATGCCGAATTCCATTTTTGCTTTATTGCAAAGCTCAATAACTTCGGGCGCTTCTAATACGCCTCGTTTGGTTCCGTTGACTTCAATTTTTATGGTTGTGCCATTCTGAAAACATTGAAGTTTCCATACCTCAGGTTTATGGATTACTTTGATGCCGGGGATGGCTTTCTCGATACCCGCTTTCAGCGATGCCAGATGTTCGTTGATTGCTTTCAGACTCGTTGCCCGGTCCGAGATTGGTGTATAAGTGAGGTCTATGTCAACAGAGTATCGGCTTAGATTCCTATGAAAGAGATTTATAGCAGTGCCACCATGAACGGCAAATTCTTTTATGCGGTAAACGAGTGGCATAACCCTGATAAGCAATGCGACTTGGCGGTGATACAGATTATTCATAGTCCTTGAGTTCTTTTGGAACTGTGATGCGATATTTTGAAATATAGACTCCGTTTTCAACTAATTGAAGTTTTGATGTGGTCAATCCAATGCTTGATGTGTCAATCATTTCTAACCAGTAATGACCCGCTTTTTCTGCCATGAACAGAAACATTCTTTTGACTCGTTGGCTGGAGGTATTTGTCAGGACCTCCTGAACTCGCGTCGGATCAAGCGATGTCAGCTGCTCCATGATATAATACAGGTCCATATAGTTATAGTGTTGCGGAACAAGATGCAGGCATTCCATAAAAGCCAGTTCCGGAGAAGAAATCGCCAAGATTAAATTATCCCGGTTTACATATCGAATATCGGGATTATTAAATATTCCCGTTCGGAATGGCACTATTGTCATGTCGAACTTGTTGCTGAATACCCATTCCTTTGGTTTTTCGTTGTCGAATGCTACCATAAGTTTCGGCTTACCCATGGGCACATAATGATTGAAGCCATAAAACTCCAATGCTGAATGCGCGGCAATTCTCAGTCGTTTATGAAGTTGAGAATTGTAGGAGTAGATTGCCGACAACGCCGACAGTTTATCATCCTTTCGGAACATAACGCCGGTGGTCAGCGATTCTAACCAACCGGAATCTCTATAGCGCTTCAGCAATTGCGGAGAGTAATCTTTTTGATGTAGCCACTCTGAAAATAAGAGGCCGCCGGGAACACTTTCGATGAGGAGCTGGTTGATTTTTGAACCTGTGGGTATACTCATGGTTTACTTTCGGGGATAATATTCAACCGCAAAGTTACAAAGATTTTTTTATGTGTGCAATCGGTGGTGGGGGCGGGAGAGGAGGTAGCGGGCGATGATGCTGGCGGAGGTGAGGAGTTCGGAAACGGCCAGGGCAAGCCAGATGCCGGTGTTGCCGAACAGTATCGGCATGACCAGGAAGGAGGGCACAAGGATAATTACGCCTCGAAGCAGGGCAAAGATAATGGACAAAGCCACTTTTTCGACGCTTTGGAAATAGCCTATGGCCGTGAGATTGAAGATGAAGAACACGAAGGCTGCCGAGAAATAGGGGAAGCCTTCAACGGCTATTTGCGCTGCCGGACTGTTGCCGTGGAGAAACAGATGCACCATGGCGGCGGGTATGAAGATAAAAGCGGCGGTTACGAGCAATCCGCACCCGATGGCCGACAGAATGGCGAGCCGTTCGGTGGCAACTACGCGCCGATGGTTTCCAAGGCCGTAGTTATAGCTGATAATCGGTTGGGCCGACTGGGCGATGGCGTTGCCGATCATGAAAACAAAGGGGCAATAGTAGCAGGCAATGCTGAAAGCGCCCACGCCGTCGTCGCCGAGGTAGCGCATGAACATCAGATTGCCCATGAGCATAAGAACGCCCATGGTTGCTTCGCCGAGCAGCGCCGAAATGCCGATTTTGCATTGATATCCGATGTTGCGCAGGCTCAGTGCCAGACTCTTGCGCGAGAATTTGATTCTGATGAAGCGCAAAACCGATGCGCCGAACAGCAGATAGGCGATAACCATGATGCCGCCGAGCGCACAGCTGATGCATGTGGCTATACCTGCTCCACGCAGTCCCATGTCGAGCGGGAAAATAAACACATAGTCAAGAACGGCATTGAGCAATCCGGGAATGACGTTGCACCACATGGCATATTTCGGCGAGCCATCGAGTCGCACCACGAACAGCCCTATCGCCGCCCATGACTGAAACAGGCAGCAGGCAAAAATCCAGGGCATATATTCCGTTACCAGCCCCATTAGCGAGTCGGAGCTGCCTAGGAGCCGCCCGGTGGTTTCCGGCGCGGGGAGGGTGAGGGCGAGAAACAGGAGCACCACAACGGTTGCCGCGGCAATGGCTTGGGTGATGTTAAGGCGCGCGGCCTTAACGTTGCCGTTGGCCAGATGGATTGACGAAACTACGGAGGCGCCGACTCCTAACATCATGCTGATGCCCATAATCACCATGGTGGGCGAAACGCAGATATTGACGGCGGCCAAGGCGTCGCTTCCTACGCCCTGACCCACGAATATGCCGTCGGTGGCGGTTACGGCGCATAGCGACAGCATGCCAAGCAGCGTCGGAACGAGATAGGCTCTGAACAGGCGGGGAATCTTAACGCTCCCCAAATCAATGGCGTCACGTTGCATAGTCGAGAAATGTCAGATAACTTCGTCGGGCCACGGGCAGGCTCGGCCGGTGGCTTTGAATGATGGGCGCTGGGCGTCGGCATTGCGCAGATAGTTGCCGAGCAGCCGTGAGAGTGCCTCGGTCAACTGCGGCATTGCGGCCGACAGGTCGGTGGTTTCGCCCATGTCTTCTTTGATATTATAGAGTTCTTTCCTGCCGGTGCGGTAAAAGTAAATCAACTTATAGTCGCCGCGCCTTATGGCGCAGGTCTGGCCATACCCCTGGCCGGCATCTTCGTATTCAACGGGAATCCAGGTGTTGGGCGTGTTCCAGACCAGCAGACGCGAAGAGTCGGCCGGCGCGGTTCCTCGCAGCAGCCCCATGAAGCTGACGCCGTCAATGGTTTGCGGAACCGAATAGTCGTTTACTCCGGCAATGTCGAGTATGGTCGGGAAGAAATCTTCAATGATTATGTAGTCGCTGATTGTGGAGGCCGGTTTGACGTTGTCCTTCCAGTAAACAATCATCGGCTCGCGGACGCCGCCCTCATAGACTGAGCCTTTGCCGGAGCGCAGCGGCGAGTTGTGGCGGCCGTCGTCAACCTTTCCGCGGCCACCGAAGTCGAGTCCGCCGTTGTCGCTCATGAAAATGATAACGGTGTTTTGCATCCGGTCGGTGGCTTCGAGATAGTCCATTATGTCTCCGAGGCTTTTGTCCATGCCTTCCACCAGCGAGGCGTAGCGGGCTTCGGTGTCGTCGAGTCCGCGGGCGCGGTATTTATCATAGAAGCGGGAGTCTTTGTCGAACGGCACATGAACCGCGTAGTGCGACATGTTCAGGTAGAACGGCTTCTGAAGCGTGGCGGCGGAGTCGAGCGCCTTGATGGCCTCGCGGGTGAGCGCCTCGGTCAGAAAAATATCGCGCTGCCAATACTCCTGCAGCCCGGGAGTGGCGAACCGTGGATGCCAGGCGGTGCCGTCGGGGTTGAAACCGAAGCATTTTTCGCCGAGATAGGATGCCGGGCCGCCTGCCGCATGGCCGGCAACGTTTACGTCGAAGCCATAGTTGAGCGGGTTGGCTGAGGGGGTGTTCATGGCGCCGAAGTGGGCTTTGCCTATGTGGATAGTGTGGTAGCCGGCTTGGCGGAGCAGTTCAACGTAGGAGGTGGCAACGGCCGAGTTGTTGACTCCCGGCGCGGGCTGTATGCCGTTGTAGTTCCAGTCCGGCATGTCGAGATAGGGGTTGGGCTCGTCGGTCGATTTGTCGCGCTCAATAGTCCAGTTGGTAACGCGGTGGCGCGCCTGATTCATGCCGGTCATCAGGCTGCACCGGCTCGGCGAGCTGATGGAGCAGGCGTAGGCCGACGTCATTTTCACTCCCATGCGGGCCAGGCGCTCCATGTTGGGAGTGTCGTAGCGGCTGTTGAGATATGAAGGAACGCTATCGAAAGGCACTGAAGTGTCTTGCCAACCCATATCGTCGACCATAAACAGAATGATGTTCGGGCGGTCAGGGTTGGCTGCTGACGCAACCGTTCCGCCAAGACAGGTCAGAGCGCCCAAAATTTTCGAGTTCATAAATATTCTACCCATTGCAGTGCAAAGGTAGTGAAAATTTTCCAACCGGCACCACAAAGCCGCCCGTTTTTGCGGTCAGGCGTAGGAATGGAGGCCGCCCAGAAGGTAGTTTGCGCCGAAATAGGTGAAGATAACGGTCAGGATTGCCAGCAGCAGGTAGGTGTGGAGCACCCGGTCTTTGCGGAAAAAGGCCATGTAGCGGCTGCCCCAGTGAGCGGGCAGTGCGTAGACAATCCACATTATCAGTGCGCAGGTTTCCTTAGGGTCCCAACCCCAGTAGCGACCCCACGACTGATTGGCCCACACGGCACCGATAAATATGCCCGCGCCTAAAAGGCACACCGCCGGGGTCAGCATGAGGCGGTTGAGTACCGACAGCTGACGCATACGGTCGGCCGAACGCGACAGCAGGGCAACGGCCGAGAGTATGGCAATCAGCAGGAACAGGGCGTAGGAAATCATAACAATCATTACATGCACCGAAAGGAGCGGACTGGACAGCACCGGCATCATGGCGCCGATGCGCGGTGTGCGGCCGCCCATAGCGGTTACGAACAGCGCCATGGCGGCAACAATCAGCAGCCCGCCGCGCAGAGTCATGTTGCGGCAGAAACATGCGCCGACCAGTGCGGCCAGGGCCATGAACATCATCGTCTCTGGGCCGTTCGACAGGGGAATGTGGCCGCTTATCCACCAGAGCAGGCCCATGGCGGAGGCAACGTAGAGCGTCAGAATGATTGCGGCTGCAAGGCTGAAAAGGCGCATCCACCGCACCGCTGGCTTGAAGAGCGACATAATCAGTGCCGCCATACCTATGGCTATGGCCGGGATGCCGGCAAAGCCGGGGCGCACGGCCCGGTTGTAGATTCGCTCGGCGTTGATTTTGGCTTCCGACGGCAATTCGATGCCGGCGGCATATTTTTTCTGGCCTTCCTTCAGTTTGGCGAGTTCTTCGTTTGCCAGGATGTTTTTGCCGTTGAGCAGAAGCTCCTTGATGGCGGGCATGGTGGTCTGCATGAAGGTCCATTGTTCGAGCGACATGCCCGAGGGGCGCCGGCCGGTCAGCGAGAGCCATTCCATAGTGCCGTTGACGGTAAGATACGGGTAGATGCGGAAAATCTCGCCGGTGCCGATCCATTCGACCAGCGCCAGCTGCTCGGCCAGTTTCTTTTCGGCTTTGGTTGTGGGGTAGGGGGGCACTGACTTCAGCTCGGGGTGAGAGCGCAGGTAGTCGAGCTGCCATTGGTCGTAGTAGAACAGCCAGCCCGACAGAATCTGCTCGGGGGTCATACCTTGGTAGGTTTCGGAGCCGTAGAGCACGGATGTTACATCGCGCGCCAGAGTCTGCATCGGACAAACGCGGTCGTTCCAGTAAACGAGCACCTTGCCGAAATTTGCCGCCAGCGGCCGCTGCATGGCCGGCAACGTGGCTGCTCCGGCCGGAGCTGCGGCGAGCAGCAGCAACAGTGCCGCCACTCCCTGACGGTATTTCCCGAGCAGTGAGCGCCATGCGGTGCGCTTCTGGAAAAAGAACCCGAGCATGCCGATGCCGAGCAGCGCATAGCCGCTATAGGTCAGGCCTATGCCCCAGGGGTCATGACTGATTGAAAAAACGGAGTAGTCAGGCCCTATGCCCGACTGATAGAAGCGCCAGCCGTTGTATTCTCCAACCTGATTCATTGCAACCGTTATCTGCCGGCCGTCGATTTCTATTTCGCTGCGGAAATCCATCGGCGTGGTGGTTGCGGGATAATAGATTATCTCTACCCGGCTGAGGCTTACGGCAAAAGGGAATTCCCCGTGGCCCGGGCCGGACGATTGCTCGAACATTGAAACCGCCGGAGCCTCGGCGCTGAGCATAAGGGTGCCCTGAATGCCGAAAAAATGAGTCACGATTGCCCCGGCCAGAATTATGGCCAGGGCAATGTGCAGGAGAATGGTAAACGGTTGTCGTTTCATTGCGTGAGTGCGGCTGGGAGCCGAAATACTAACGCTATCGTTTGTGGTTATATTGCGTCAACAAACTTGATAACGGCGTCGCGGTCAGCTTTGGGAAGGTTGCGGAACTTTTCAACCGAGTAGCGTGCATCGCTTTCGGACGAGTAGCCGTGCCACATGATGGCCTCCATAGTGGTGCGCGCGCGGCAGTCGTGCATGCGGTCGGCGGTGGGGCTGCCGGTGACTTTCCGGTGCAGTCCGCGTCCCCACAGCGGGGTTGTGCGGCACCATCCGGTGCGGATGTCGTTGGCCATGCAGAGCTTGTGTTGCACCATGTCGGTGTAGGGCCATATTTTCTGGAAGGGGAAGCGGGGCAGTTCGTCGCCTTTGAAGAACTTTGCCGGGTCTACCACCTGGTCGGGGCCGGTTGTCCACGACGGGCGGTGGCAGTAGTCGCACCCGATTTCGGCGAAGAGTTCCTTGCCGCGTCTAACGTCGGGGTCGTCAACGTTGCGCACTGCCGGCACTGCCAGGCCGCGGTGCCATACCATCAGGTCGGTGTATTCATCGTCGGTCATTTCCGGCTCGAGGTTCTTGTCGGTGAGATAGGCATAGATGCGCTGCTCCAGGGTTCCTTCCCAGTAGGAGGGATGCTCGCGGTCGGGGTCGATGCGGTTGGCGTAGCTCTCGAAACCGGCCTGTACTTCGGGGTCCTTGGAGGAGTAGAGCGCATAAGTGCCGGCGGCATCGAGATAGTGATAGCGGCGGTCGGAGCGGGTCACGTTAGTGATGTTCCAGATGGCGTTGGCTCCGGCGGCGTCCTGCAGCGGGCCGCGCGAAAGGGCATAGGTGTAGCGGCGCGCATATTTGGTTCCGTCGCCCTGGAGGGAGTTGGCATACATCGACTGCCACTGGCCGTTGGCGTAGAAGGCGGGGTTCAGGCCGTGGCGCATGAAGCCGTCGGCTTCTTCCTTGCGGTATTGCTCGAGAATGTCGGCCTCGGTGATGGCGTCGAGCAGGCCGGTGCCGTAGATGCCGATTGTCGATTCGAGCTTTACGGTGTAATCGCCGGGAAGTTCATAGCCCTGATTGACCACATAGATGGCGCCGGCCGGCATGGTCACTTCCGGATATTGCAGCTCGTAGGTCTCGCCGTCGGCGAAGGTGTTGTTCCAATCGTCGGTTGCGTTGAGCCACTTTACGTTGATTTTCGATTCGTCGACCGGTGCTTTGAACGGCGCTACCGCATGGCCCTGAGGCATACCTGCCAGCCAGGAAACGTAGGCATCGGTGGCGGGGTCGTAAACCACCAGCAGGCAGCCGTTGCCGATTTCGTTGGTGTTGAAGGAGCCTTCCGGAATCCGGGTGCCGTGGCCGTAGTTGGGGTGGCAGTGGGTGCAGGAGGTGCGGATGTAAACCGGCCCCAGGCCGCCTCTGACGCCGCCCCGGTTGGTCATGAACGGCTTTTCGAACAGCGCTTCGCCGTTCTTGAACGACTGATAGAGTCCCTGGCGGTCAATGGCCGGAGCGGGCTGTTCGAACACGTTGGAGGTGCTCAGCAGGGTGGTGCCGAGTTCGCCGCCGGCATAGTACCAGTCGGGCAGGGTTTTCGTGGCGGCGGTTTCGTCGTCAACGATAGGCTCGTTGTCGGAGCATGATGCCAGACTGAAAATCGCCCCGGAGAGCAGTATATATTTGAAATAAAGGTTGGATTTCATCGCGCAGGGGATAGAATGTGTTGTGCGTTGATTATTCGCGGGTAATGGCGTTCATGGCATATTCAAGAGCGTCTCCAGAAGAGCTGCAGGAAGCGTACATGCTGTAAAATATACAAATAAGCCGCAGCCGACGAATAGCC
>CAMWSP010000028.1 GCA_947176935.1 uncultured Porphyromonadaceae bacterium
GCTTCGAAGATTCCGACTACCACACCTTACCCAAGGTTGTTCCGCCGGTAGTAATTGTTGGCGGCGGAGGCGGGCGCAGCGGCGGAGGCGGCGGTTTCGGAGGCGGCAGCTTCGGCGGCGGTTTCACGGCAGGTGGCGGAGCAAGCGGAGGCTGGTAGCGTATGAAAAATAAATTCACGCTCCTTTGCCTGATTGTGGCGGCGCTCACTCTGGGAGCATGTTCGTCGAAAAAGAAAGCTGTGGTGGTCAAGAATCCCCGCCCAACGCCGGTCCATGTAGTTCCCTCGACCGACAAGCAGCTCAAGAAACTGATTTCCGAGGCCCGCTCATGGATAGGCACGCCCTACGTCTACGGCGGCTCGACCAAAGGTAAAGGCACCGACTGCTCCGGAATGATTATGCAGCTGTTCAGCGACGTTTACGGCCTGAAACTTCCCCGCTCCAGCGCCATGCAGCGCGAGGTTGCCCGTCAGGTCAAGTTCGCCGACATGCGTCCCGGCGACCTCGTTTTCTTCACCACCAACAAAACCGGCTCGCACGTTAACCACGTTGGTCTCTACGTTGGCGATAACCGCATGATTCATGCCTCATCATCGCGCGGGGTGATGGAATCGGCGCTCGATTTGCCTTATTGGCAGCAGGCCTACCATTCGTCTGGCTGCGTGATTGAAACCGATGCGAAAAAGGCTCTGCAAAAATCGCCGGCCATTCCCGACACCACAGCAACCCCTTCCGTTCCCCTCAAAGACCTTCAGCGCCTCTATAACGCCCTTGACCATCAAATTGACTCAGTTTATGTTGCCAACCCCGAAATATTTGATTGAACTGCTTGCTCCGGCGCGCGATGCCGAAGTGGCCATAGCCGCTATCAATAGTGGCGCGGATGCCGTTTATATAGGCGCTGAATCGCATGGCGCGCGTGCCGCGGCCGGCAATTCCGTTGCCGATATTGAACGCGTATGTGACTATGCCCACCGCTTCGATGCCAGGGTCTACGTTACTGTCAACACCTTGGTCTACGACCATGAGCTCCTCGCCGTTGAGCGCCTGATCGGCGAGCTCTATCGCGTTGGGGTCGATGCGCTGATTGTTCAGGATTTGGGGCTGCTGCGCCTCGACTTGCCCCCCATTGCTCTCCACGCTTCCACGCAGTGCGACATCCGCACTCCCCAAAAAGCGCGTTTCCTTCAGGAACTCGGCTTCTCGCAGCTGGTGCTTCCGCGCGAGCTGACGCTCGACGAAATCCGGCAGATGCGTCAGGCCGTCAGCGTGCCGCTCGAGGGCTTCGTTCATGGCGCCCTGTGCGTCAGCTATTCCGGCGACTGCCGTGCCTCGCTGCTTAATGGTGGCCGCTCGGCCAACCGTGGCGAGTGCGCCCAGATTTGCCGTCTGCCCTACGATTTGCTCGATGCCGACGGCAATGTTTTGATGGCCGGTAAGCATTTGCTGTCGCTGCGCGACCTCAACCGCGTCAATTCGCTCGCTCAGCTCATCGGTGCCGGCATTTCCTCGCTCAAAATCGAAGGCCGGCTCAAGGATGAAGCCTACGTCAAGAACGTTGTTGCGGCCTACGATGCTCAACTGCGTCGCCTCGGAGTGGCGCGAACCTCGTCGGGGCTCACCGAACGCTCGTTCTCGCCCGACGTTGCCCGCAGTTTCAACCGCGGGTTCACCACCCATTTCCTCACTTCGCCCAAACCGGCGCCCGCCACTCTCGCCTCGTTCGATTCGCCCAAGAGCATCGGCCCGCAAATAGCCACCGTGGTGTCGGCCCATGGCAAAAAACTGCAGGTCCGGGACCTCAAGGCGCCGCTGGCCAATGGCGACGGCCTTGCTTTCGTCACTCCCGCCGGAACTGTGGGCTTCCGGGTGAACCGCTTCGAAGCTCCCGCAACCATCTTCACTACCGAGGTCGTTTCCGCCCTCAAGCCGGGCGTTCGCCTTCACCGCAGTTTCGACAAAGCGTTTGCCGACTCTCTGGCGCCCGCTTCGGCCTCGCGGCGCTTCATTCCGCTGAATCTTACCTTGCGCCGCGCCGCTCAGATGCTCGTTCTGGAGCAGACGGGTGGTGGAGTGGCCGCCTCGGTTTCTTTCCCTGCCCCCGAGCAGGCTAAAACGTCGCAGTTTGATGCCCGCCGGCGCGTTGTCGGCAAGCTCGGCGACACTCCCTACCGCCTCCTGGAGCTGACCGACGCTCTCGGTTCCGAGTTCATTCCCGCATCGGTGCTGACCGCTTTGCGCCGCGATTTCATAACCGCGCTCGATTCTTCGCGCCGCTCGCGCTTCGAGCGGCCGCTCCGATTGCCGGAAAATCCCGATGCCCGTTGGCCGCATGGCGACTCTCTCGACTTCCACACCAATGTCGCCAACCGCCTGGCCGCGCAGGTCTATCGCGACCACGGCGTCACCGGCCGCATCGAACCCGCCTGGGAAGTGGAACTGCCCCAACCGGGCGAGAACCTGATAATGACAACCCGCTATTGCCTCCGCCGCGAACTCGGCTGCTGCCTGAAAACCCCTGAGGGCAAACGCCTGCCTGAGCCTTTGTTTCTGAAGGCATCCAACCTGCCGGCAATCAAGATATGTTTCGATTGCAGGAATTGTCAGATGAATTTGATGAAAATTTCGTAACTTTGCCACCGATATGGAATCAATCAAGCAACTCTATAAGATTGGCTACGGCCCGTCGTCATCCCACACCATGGGTCCCCGCAAGGCCGCAAAGGCTTTCGGCAAGGCCTATCCCGAAGCCGCACGCTTCGAAGTGACTCTCTATGGCTCGCTGGCCGCAACCGGCAAGGGCCACCTCACCGACAAGGCTATCGAGGACCCGCTCTCAAAAATCGCTCCCGTGGAAATCGCATGGGAGCCCGACGTTTTCCTGCCTTTCCACCCCAATGCCATGCGTTTCCGCGCTTTCGACTCCGAAGGCAAGATAATTGGCGAAACCACGCAGTATTCCATTGGCGGCGGCGATGTGGTTGCCGAAGGCGAATCGCGCAAAACCGCCGAGTCGGTCTATGATATGACCACTATCGGAGATATCCTCAAATGGTGCGACTCCACCGGCCACTCCTTCTGGGAGTACGTCGACAAATGCGAGGACCCTTCTATCTGGGATTATCTCGCCAAGGTCTGGGACACGATGAAAAATGCCGTTCTCCGCGGCATTGAAAACGAAGGCGTGCTGCCCGGCGGTTTGGGCGTTGCCCGTAAGGCCACGAGCTACTACATGCATGCCTCCGGCTATAACGCTTCGTTGAAATCGCGCGGTCTGGTCTATGCCTACGCCCTCGGTGTGAGCGAGGAGAATGCCGCCGGCGGTAAAATCGTAACGGCTCCCACGTGCGGTTCGTGCGGTGTGCTTCCCGCTGTGCTCTATCATCTCCATACCTCAAAAGGATTCAGTGAGCAGCGCATACTGCGCGCGCTGGCCACCGCAGGCCTGTTCGGCAATGTGGTCAAGCACAATGCGTCTGTTTCCGGTGCCGAAGTGGGCTGTCAGGGTGAAGTCGGTGTTGCTTGCGCAATGGCTGCCGCCGCTGCGTCGCAGCTCTTCGGCGGCACTCCCCGCCAGGTTGAGTATTCGGCTGAAATGGGTCTGGAGCACCACCTGGGCCTCACCTGCGACCCCGTTTGCGGTCTGGTGCAGATTCCCTGCATCGAGCGCAATGCCTACGCAGCCGCCCGTGCCCTCGACGCCAACCTCTATTCGGCGTTTTCCGACGGCCGCCATTCTGTAACTTTCGACCGCATTGTCGAAGTTATGAAGCAGACCGGCCACGACCTGCCTTCAATCTATAAGGAAACCTCCAAGGGCGGCCTCGCAACCATCCGCTGATTCAGTGGGCGGTTGCGTAGAAGTCGAGAATGCGTGCGCGCAGAATCAGTTCGTAGCGTGCCTGGGCGCGCTCCGACATTGATTTGACAAAGGCGTTTTTGGCGTTTTCGAAGTCAACTGGTGTTGCCCTACCGACTTCATATTTTCCCTGCACTGCCTCCAGAGCGGCGGCCGACGAAGTGCAGGCCTCTTCGGCGGCTGCGAGTTTCTCGCGGGCGCCGATTGCTTGATAGTAGGTTTCGTTGATTGCCTTAAACAGCTGGTCTTTCTGCGTTTCGAGGTTCAGTTCGGCGCTCAGTGCCTGCAGGCGTGCCGAGCGGATATTGTTGCGCGTGGCGAGACCGTCGAAAATCGGAACGGACAGTTGCAGTCCCACGTATTGGCCGAAGTTGTGGCGGAATTGCGCGCCGAAGCTCTCGTTGGGCTTGCCCGACATTCGATAGTAGTTTGAGCTCAACCCGGCGTTGAGGTTCAGTTTGGGAATGTAGCCGGTCTGCGCGAACGCTATTCGGCGGTTCGCCGCGCTGATTTGCAGCTCGTTGGCGCGGATGGTGTGGTTGATTGAGAGTGCGGTGTCGAAAACCGGGCGTGGGTCGCGTATTTCGGGCTGTTCTTTGGTGTCGAGGGCTACAACGTCGAAGCCATCGACCGATTCGATGCGCAGCAGTTGTGCCAGATCCAGCAGCGCCAGCTGCCGGTTATTTGTGGCGTTGACCAGCTGGAGTTTGGCCTGCGCGAGCTGCGAGCGGGCGTCGAGCATGTCGGCTTCCGGAATCTTGCCCGCCTCAAGCAGAGCCTGGCGCCGGCCGAGTTCTTCGGCGGTGAGCTCGGCCTGGGCGGCGGCAACTCCTTCGAGTTCCGAGCAGTAGAGAACCTGAAGATACTGGGCCATTACGCGCAGCGTAATGTCGTCTTTGGCCGCTTCGAGCTGTTCGACTATGGCCACGAGCGATGCCTTGGCGTAGTCTATGTTGCGAACCGTTTGCAGGCCGTTGAATAGCGGCAGCTGCAATCCTGCCGATAGGCCGAAGTTGGCGGTGTTCTGGTTGGCGTAGATGTTCGATGAATTGAGCGAGCGGCCAAAGTTCCACGACTGCGAGGCCGAGCCGGAAATGGTGGGAAGCACTGCGTCTTTGGCCGACGTCAGTTGCTGCTCGGCGCTTTGGCGGTCGATTTCGCGCTGGCGCACTGTCAGATTGTTCTCAATGGCGTAGGCTATGCACTCGTCGAGGGTCATCATTTGCGCAGGGGCTTCCGCGCAGGCTGCCGCGAGCAATGCCGATAGTATTATGCGTTTCATTGTTTCAGGGCTCCACGGAGTTTGTCGGAGGCGGTTATGCCGCCGGTGATTTCAATGTTCACGCCGTCGGAAAGGCCGGTTTCCACCTGTCGGCGCTCAAAAGTTTGCTTGTCGGCATCGGTCAGCACATAAACGAACGCGTCGTCGCCAACGAATTCAACCACTGCTTCCGGAACGCTCATAACCCCGTCGGCCCGTCGCAGAACCACCGATGCGTTGGCGCTGTAGCCCGCGCGCAGGGCCGAAACGTCGGGAAGCCTTACGGCTGCCTTGATTTCGAAGGTGTTGGTGCCGTTGTTGTTTTCGGCTTTGGGCGAGATATATTCGATAGCGGCGTCAGACGATACGTCCTCCAGCGCGCCTACGGTTATGGTCATGGGTTGGCCTATGCTTAGCAGTCCCACTTCGGTTTCATCTACCTTGCCTTTGAAAATCAGGTCGGTCATGTCGGCCACTTTGGCAATGGTGGTGCCGTCGTTGAACGTGTTGGACTGGATAACCGAGGAGCCGACTTTAACGGGCACGTCGAGCACCAGGCCCGTAATGGTGGAGCGCACCAGGGTGTTGGAGCCTTGGGCGTTGGTGGAGCTGACGCCGTCGCGAACGATCGAGAGGGCATCGCGGGCCGACGCCAGTTCGATTTCGGCGTTGCGAAGCGCTGATTGCGATTCTTCATATTCTTCGCGGCTAACAAATTTCTTTTTGTAGAGCTCGGCGGTGCGCCGCGCTTTGGCCTTCTGGAGTTCAAGGGCGTTTTCGGCTATGGAAACTCGGCTGTGGGCCGACGAAAGCTGGTTTTCTTCGGCTATGACTTTGATTTTTGCAATGATGTCGCCTTCCTTGACCTGCTGCCCGGCTTCAACGTATATTTCCGATATGATGCCGGAAATCTGCGGCTTGATGGCGATTTCGTCGCGCGGCTCGATGGTGCCGGTAAGCAGCGTGGACTTGGTGATAACGGCGCCGGTTTCCGGGCCTACGGTTTCATACTCCGGTTCTTTCTGCCGCGAGTTGAGGAAGAGATAAACGAATGTGGCCACGAAAAGCAGACCGATGAGCACCCAAAGGGCTCGTTTAAGAAACTTTTTCATTTGTCGTTGATTGCTTCGATGGGTTTTATTTTCATTGCTTTGAGTGAGGGAATGATGCTGGCGGCGATGCCGAGCACCACGAATATTGCCAGGATTCCCATGGCAGTTGTGAATTCAATCTGGAACTTGATGTCGAAAAGCTGCTGCGCGAGCGCGAGCACGCCGACCGCAAACACTATGCCGGCGGTTCCGGCAACTATTGTCAGCGCTATGCCTTCCGACAGAATCTGGGTTACTATGTCGGCCGGAGTGGCGCCGATGGCACGCCGTATGCCGATTTCGGTGGTGCGTTCCTTAACGATTACCCACATGATGTTGCCTACGCCGATAATGCCGGCAACCAGTGTCCCGATGCCTACGAACATGGCCAGCAGCGTTATGCCCATAAACAGGTTGTCGAGCATTTCGAACTGCTCGCTGACGTCGAAAAAGAACAGTGCCTGCTGATCGTCGGGGTGGATGGGGTGGTTGGCGCGTATGGTGCGGATAATGCGCGGCTTCAGTTCACTGGGCGTGTAGCCCTCGCGGGCGGTTATCATGACTCCGCCAACTGCGTCGCCCTGATTGAAGGCCCTGGCAAGGGTGGGGAGCGGCATAGTCACCGCGTTGTCGATTTTTTCGCCGTTGATTTGGATTTCGGCCTGCTGCGACGCAATGCCAACCACCTTGTAGTATATGCCGCCAACGTTGATGAACTGCCCGACGGCATTGCCTGCGGGATAAAGGCTGTTGGCCACATTGCGGCCAATAACCACCACCTTTGCCTTTTGCTGTAGGTCGCTTTCGTTGAGGAAGCGGCCGGCGTTGATGGTGGGCAGAAAGGCTTTCAGAAAGTCTTTGTCAACTCCCTGAACGGAGGCCGTGGTTGAGTTTCGGCCCGACGAAACAACCATTGTGCCGGCGCCGTTGGTTGCGGCAACGGCGTCGATGCCAGGAATCAGGCGCATGTTTTCGATGTCGGTGGTCGTCAGTGTCCACAGCGAGCCTTTGTTGAAACCCTGATAGGATATAGTGCGCCGGTTGGCAAAGAGAACGGCGCTGTTGGATGCGAAGCCGTCGAAGTTGGAGCGCAGTTTGCGTTCCAGGCCGTCGGCGCCCCCTAAGAGCATGGCGAGCATGGCCGTGCCCCAGAAAATGCCGAACGCCGTCAGGAAGGTGCGCGTTTTGTTGCGGGCCAGCGTGGTGCCGATTTCGCGCCAGTTCTCAATGTCGAACAGAGTTATTTTCATTCTTCACGCAGGGCTTCAACGGGTTTGATTTTAAGAGCCTTGAGGGCTGGAAATAGGCCTGCGGCAATGCCGGCCAGAATCAGCACCGCAGTGACCGACAGCGCTATGCTCAGGTCGGTTCGCGGATTGGATATGCCTTCGGAGTTTTCGGTCAGGCGCGCAATCACTTCATTGACCGCCGAACCGAGAAATATGCCGATATATCCGAAAATCGTTGTAATGGCTATGCTCTCGCAGATTATCTGCGTCAGAATCGAGCGTGGCTTGGCGCCGATGGCGCGCCGCACCCCGATTTCATGAGTCCGCTCGCGAACGCTCACGAACATTATGTTGCTCACCCCGATAATTCCGCTCAGCAGGGTGAACATGCCAATCACCCAAACGGAGATGCTGAGAATGTTCTGCGCGGTGTTCATCTGCATTTTCTGATTGAACTGATTCCAGAAGTCAACGGCTCCGGAATCGGTCGGGCTGAAGTCATGTTGCGAGGCCAGTGAGCGGCGCGTGCGGTTTTCAGCTTCCATGCCGTCGGCTTCGGAGCTGACGTTTTTGAGCTCAACGGAAATGTTGTCGACCGAGTCGCCGCCTCCGAGCAGAATCCGCGCCGTGGAGTAGGGGATATAGAATCCGCGGTCCCAGCGCGATTCGTAGATACCGATAATGGTGAACACAACGTCGCCCGCGCGCACCGTTTTTCCAATAGCCTTCTTCGGGTCGGCGAAAAGCGACTCGGCGGTCTGGGTCGACAAAACGGCCACCTTGCGCTTTTCTTTCATGTCAAGGTCATTTATGAAGCGGCCATGACCCATTTTTATGCCGCGAGAGCCCTATTCTGCCGGAAAAACGCCCAAAAAACTCGACATTATGTAATCAAAATCGGTTGAAATAGTGATGCCTGGACTGGAAATCTGAGCCGATACGCCGGCCACCTGCTCGCAATTCTCTGCGGCTATGTGCGCTAAGTCGCTCTCTTTGAGTGTTATAGCGCGCCCTTTCTTGTAGCCGTGCCAGGGCTCGGTTGTTTGCCCGCCCCAAATTTTCAGCTGATTGGAACCCTGCTTATGTACTTGATTCTGAAAGGCTTTCGCTACACCGCTGCTCAGTCCGAGCAGCACTATCAGCATGAAGATACCCCACACCACGGCAATGCCCGTCAGAAACGTGCGCATCTTGTTGTTAGTCAGGGCCTGACCTATTTCGCGGAAAAGATCAATCATTGCTTATTCGGCCGTCTACTATGCGGATTATTCGGTTGGTTTGCCTGCCCACTCCCGCGTCATGAGTCACAATAACGATTGTTTTCCCAAGGTCAGCATTGAGATCTCGAAAAATCTGAATCACCTCTTTTGATGTTTTCGAGTCGAGTGCGCCGGTCGGCTCGTCGGCAAGTATGATTCCGGGATTGGTTATGAGCGCGCGAGCCAACGCAACTCGCTGTTTCTGACCGCCTGAAAGCTCGCCGGGCAGGTGGTGGGCGCGGTCAGCCAGCCCGAGGCGGTCGAGTTGCTCCATGGCCAGAATGCGGCGTTTGCGGCGGCTCACCCCCTGGTAGAACAGCGGCAGGGCCACGTTTTCAACCGCATCCTTATAGCTGATGAGGTTAAACGACTGAAAAACAAACCCTATCAGCCGGTTGCGCAGCTCGGCCGCCCGGTTTTCGCTCAGGTTTCTGATTAGGTGGCCGTCGAGCCGGTATTCGCCTGTGTCGTAGGTGTCGAGGATACCGAGAATGTTGAGCAGCGTGGATTTGCCTGAGCCTGACGCGCCCATAATCGACACCAGCTCTCCGCGGTCAATGTGGAGGTTGATGTCGTGGAGAACATGGAGCGGCACCGCGCCTGCGTAGGTTTTGTTTATATCCTTGAGTGTTATCATTCCTTGAGGTGAGATGAGTAGAGCTCGCGCAGCTCGTCAGGGGTGATTCCTATCTGGTTCAGGCGGGCAAAGAAATAGCGCATTTCGCCGGCAAAAAACTGCTCTTTGCGTGCGGCCGTTATCAGTTCTTTGGCTTCGGGACACACGAAGTAGCCGATACCGCGTTTATTATAGATAATGTGGTTGCGTTCAAGGTGTTCGAATGCGCGCATGGCGGTGTTGACGTTCACCTGCCAGGTGGCCGCCGCATCGCGCACCGACGGCAGGCGGCAGTCGGATGGATAGCGTCCGGCCTGGATTTGGTCTTCCAGGCCTTCGGCTATCTGCAGGTATATGGGTTTATTAGCTTGCATAGAGGGTTAAATCAGGAGAGGAAACGTTTTGCCACCGCCAGATTGCGGAACCGGAGCCATGCCAGGGCATATAATCCCGGCAGGATAATCAGGTAGGACACTGCTATTGACGACCAGACGAGCGCATAGATTTTGTCGATGTTGTCGAAGTACTCAAAGAAGAACTCGAAATGTTTGCCGAGCCAGTCGCCGAAATGATAGAACGGGATAAAAATGCTCAGTACGGTCTGAAAAACGTTAATTACTATGAAGGTTTTCAGAAACGACAGCTTGGGCCACATTGCCGAACCGATAAGATAGATTGCCTGACTCATAAAGAAAAACCATGCAATTCCGAGCGATACAGGCAGGATGAATCGCTTCGACTCAGGGTCTTTATAGAATATGTTATCGAATATTTCGGGCAGATAGCTGACTGCGCTGCGCAGGCCGAACAGCGACGCTGTGAGCGTGTCGGAGAGAAACAGGGTTAGCAGCACGAAAATGTTGCCGAACACCACATAAATCAAACTCATGGCCAAGAATTTTTCCAGCTTGGTTGCGGGGAGCATCATGGCCGCGATGCGTTTGGGTTTGGAGGAGTAGCTGCTGAAGGTCATGGAGCCGATGACCGTAAATAACAGGCCGGCTGCCATTACGAAGAATAAGCCGATCATGCTTGCGCGGGCAACAGGGTCTTCGTTGACCACTTTGGTCAGCAGTAGCGTTATGAGGAATATCAGGCCGAACATAACCGCGGCGCGTATGAGGAGGTCGCGGGCGTTGGCCACGCAATAGTGGCCGACTACGGTCCACATTCTTTTCAGTGAGAATTTATCGGAAATGGCGTTCATGACTGTTTGAAGATTTCGGGGTTGGAGAATGCGAATTCAAAGAGGCTTTCGAGGTTCACGTCGGTTTCTTCCATATCTTCCGTGCGCGGGCGGATAATGTTGAAGCCGCCGGGAGCGGGCTGAACCCACAGGGCGTTGGCGCTTTCGGCCGCGGTTTGCGAGAATATGAACTGGAATTCGCGCTGCAGGGAGGCGATTGAGCGGTCGAGCACAACTCCCGTGGGACTGATCATTACCAGATGGTCGAGAATGCGGTCGAGGTCGCGGACCTGGTGGGTGGAAATGATGATTGTTCGGTCGTCGGTCATTGCGCTGATAACAGCGCGGCGGAACTCCACCTTGCCGGGAATGTCGAGGCCATTGGTGGGTTCGTCCATTAGCAGAATCGATGTGTTGCAGGCCAGAGCGAAGGCTATGAAGGCCTTTTTGCGCTGACCCATCGACAGGCGCCCCAGATGAATGTCGGGCGTCAGGCGGAAATGGCTCAGGTAGGTTGCAAGCTGCTCAACCGAAAAGCGGGGATAGAACTTGGCGTTCTGCTTGACGTAGTCGGCCAGCGGAATGGCGGGCATGTCGAACTCTTCGGGCACGAGGAAAATTTCGCTCAAAGTCGACGGCAGGCGGCGGAAGGTGTCGGTGCCGTTGATGTCGACCGAGCCTTGGGCGGGTTTCAACAGGCCGGCTATGCAGTAGAGCAGGGTGGATTTGCCGGTGCCGTTGGCGCCGAGCAGGCCGTAGATGCCGCCGGGATTGATTTTCAGCGTGAAGTCGCTAAACACCGGGTTGGGGTTTCCGGGATAGGAGTAGGAGATGTTGTTAACGGTTATCATAGTGTAATAGTGTTCTAATACACCGCAAAGGTATAACACTTTTTTGAACCATGCAAATTTTTTGCGAAAAAAATGCGGGTCGAGCAGTGATTTTTTTGCTCGACCCGCCTGAATGGGCTGATTATTTGTGGATTAGTAGTTGTTGCCTTTGAGGATGCCGCGATGGGAATTATGGATAAATTCGGTAACGTGGTCGCGCAGGTCGCTCGGGGGAAACTCTGCTTCAACGGCCTTGAGGGCCTCGGTGGTGTTGAGGTCGCTGGAAAAGATGAGGCGGTAGATTTCCTGAAGGGTTGAAATCTGCTCCGAGGTGAAGCCGCGGCGACGCAGACCCACAACGTTGATGCCGGCGTAGCTGATAGGGTTGCGCGCACATATTATATAAGGAGGCACGTCTTTGTTGACCAGCGAGCCGCCCTGCATCATAACGTGAGCGCCTATATGGCAGAACTGGTGAATCAGCGAGCCGCCGCCGATAACGGCGTGGTGGTCGATATGGACTTCGCCGGCAACCTGCGAGGCGTTGGAGATGATAACGTTATCGCCAACAACGCAGTCGTGGGCAATGTGGCTGTAGGCCATAATCAGGCAGTTGGAGCCGACTATGGTGGTGCCTTTGGAGGCAGTTCCGCGGTTAACTGTGGCGCTTTCGCGGATAACCGTGTTGTCGCCGATGATTGCCGTGGTCACCTCGCCTTTGAATTTGAGGTCCTGGGGTTCGCCGGCAATAACAGCGCCGGAGTGTATGCGGCAGTTGCGGCCAATGCGTGCGCCGTCGAGCACTATGGCGCCGGGATAGAGGTGGGTTCCTTCGCCGATTTCAACGTCGGAGGCAACATAAACGAACGGATCGATAATCACGCCGGGGGCGATGCGTGCGTCGGCGTGGATGGTTGCTAAAGGTTGAGTGCTCATACTCGTGGAGATTACTTGTTTTTAACAATCTGGGCCATGAACTCACATTCGGTAACGATTTTTTCGCCAACGAAGGCATAGCCTTTCATCATTGCGCAACCGCGACGCATGGGAGTCATGAAGGAAACATGGAAAATCAGAGTATCGCCGGGAACAACCTTCTGGCGGAACTTGACGTTGTCGATTTTCATGAAGTAGGTTGAGTAGCGCTCGGGTTCTTCAACCTGGCTGAGCACCAGCAGGCCGCCGGTCTGGGCCATTGCTTCGATGTGGAGCACACCGGGCATTACCGGTTCCTGGGGGAAGTGGCCCTGGAAGAAGGGTTCGTTGCCGGTAACGTTCTTGACGCCGACAATGTGTTTCTTGCCGATTTCGATAACCTTGTCAACCAGCAGGAAGGGGTAGCGGTGGGGCAGGGCGCGGCGAATAGCGTTTACGTCCATGATAGGCTCAACGTTGGGGTTATATACGGGAGCCTGGATTTCCTGGCGCTTGAGTTCCTTGCGGATGCTTTTGGCCAGGGTGGTGTTGATTGAGTGGCCGGGGCGGGTTGCGATGATGCGACCCTTGAGCGGACGGCCGATGAGGGCGAGGTCGCCGATAACGTCGAGCAGCTTGTGGCGTGCGGGTTCGTTGTCGTGTTCCAGCGGGCGGTTGTTGAGGTAGCCGAATTCGGTTGCCTTGATGTGGGGTGCGCCGGTTTCGTCAGCAATGTGGTCGAGGGTGGCCTGATCCATGGGCTTGTCGTAGATAACGATGGCATTGTCGAGGTCGCCGCCCTTGATGAGGTTGGCTTTGAGCAGGGGTTCGATTTCGCGAACGAAAACGAAGGTGCGGGCCGAGGAAACTTCTTCGTAGAACGAAGCGATGTCGTCCATCGAAGCGAACTGGTTGGGAATCACCGGGGAGTCGAAGGCCACCATGGTGTCGATAGAGAAATTATCGTCGGGGAGCACTATGATTGAGGCGCCGGTGGTGTCGTCGCGCACCTCTATTTTCTGCTTGACTACGTAGAATTCTTTTTCGGCTTCCTGCTCTTCGATTTCGGCGGCGATGATAGCGTCGGAAATTACGCGCGAAGAACCGTCGAGAATCGGCATTTCGGGTGCGTTGACCTTGATGAGCACATTGTCGATGCCGGCTGCATAGAGCGCGGCCATGGTGTGTTCGATAGTGGAGATAACAACGTCGCCGCGGCCAATAACCGTTCCGCGGGTGGTGGATTTCACATTTTCGGCCACTGCGTCGATAACCGGCTGGCCTTCAACGTCGATGCGCTGGAACTTATAGCCGTGGTTTTCGGGAGCGGGGAGGAATTCGGCGGTGATGTTCAGGCCGGTGTGCAGGCCTTTGCCGGATAGGGTGAAGCCGTTTTTAATGGTTCTTTGCTTCATAATTTCTGGTTATGGGATTTATTTCTTGCAATTTTTTTCGAGAGTGGTTACGCGCTGGAACAGCTCGGATATGCGGTTAACGTAGGCCGAGTTGCGCATCCATTGGCGGGCGTTGATGGCCGGATAGCCCATAATGGTCTGGCCGTCGGGGGTGGTGGCATGGATGCCGCTCTGGGCGCCGATGTTCACCTTGTTGCCTATGGTTATATGGCCGGCAATGCCTACCTGGCCGCCAATCATGCAGTTTGAGCCGATTTTTGCCGAACCGGCGATTCCGCTTTGCGATGCCATTACGGTGTTTTGGCCGATTTCAACGTTGTGGGCAACCTGAATCAGATTGTCGAGTTTGGTGCCTTTGCCAACGCTGGTGTGGCCCATGGTTGCACGGTCAATGGTGGTGTTTGCTCCGATTTCAACATTGTCGGCAATCTCAACGATTCCTAACTGGGGAATCTTGGAGTAGGTTCCGTCGGGTTCGGGAGCGAAGCCGAAGCCGTCGGCGCCGATAACCGCGCCGGCATGGATAATGCAGTTGGCGCCGATGCGGCAGCCATGGTAGATTTTCGCACCGGGGTAGATGATGGTGTTTGCGCCGATACTCACTCCGCGGCCAACGTAGGCCTGCGGGTAGATTTTGACTCCGGGGGCTATATGGGCGCCGGGGCCAACGTAGGCAAACGCGCCTACATAGCAGTCGGGGGCGATTTCCACGCCTTCGGCAATAAACGAAGGCTGCTCGATTCCGCAGGGGTGGGTGTTGAGCAGGGCGTCGGCCATGCGCATCAGCTGGGCCAGAGCGGCATAGGGGTTTTCAACGCGGATAAGGGTGGTTGAAACCTCATGTTCCGGCACGAAATCGTTGGCCACCAGAACGGCGCCGGCCTGCGTGGAGTAAAGGAAGTGGGCGTATTTGGGGTTGGACAGAAAGGTCAGCGCATCCGGGCCGGCACTTTCTATCTTGTTGAAATTCTTTAGTTTCAGGTCGGGGTTGCCTTCAACGGAACCGCCGAGCATTTCAGCAATCTGTTTGGTGGAAAATTCCATGGATTAACTTCTATATATAATAGCGGTGCAAAGTTACGAAAAATTTCCGTAATCACAAAAACCTTTCGCGGGGTTAGGCCGTTGTAGCAGCAAAGCTGCGGAACCGGCAAGCCGCAGGCGGTTTCGTTATTTCCGAAAAAATGCTTAACTTTGCCAAATAATTCCCTCTGACCTATGCAAGTAACTTCTGCAAAATTCAAGGTGAGCAACACTGATGTTGCCAAATGTCCGACCGATGCGATGCATGAATACGCATTTATCGGCCGAAGCAACGTTGGTAAATCAAGCCTCATCAACATGCTGACCGGCAAGCGCAAGCTGGCCATGACCTCGGCCACTCCCGGCAAAACCACCCTGATTAACCATTTTATCATCAACGACAGCTGGTATATAGTTGACCTTCCCGGCTATGGCTACGCCCAGCGCAGCAAAAGCGAACGCGAGAAGCTCGAACGCATCATCAGCTCCTATATTCTCGGGCGTCCGCAAATGACTTCGCTGTTCGTGCTGGTGGACTCGCGCCATAAGCCGCAGAAAATCGACATGGAGTTCATGGAGTGGCTGGGCGAGAACGGTGTTCCGTTCGCCATTGTCTTTACCAAGCTCGACAAACTGAGCCGCACAGCCGGCGTTGCAAATATCGAAGCCTATAAAAAGGAGCTTCTGGAACATTGGGAGGAGCTTCCGCCCATTTTCATAACCTCGTCGGAAACCGGCCAGGGTCGTCAGGAACTGCTTGACTACATCGAGGAGCTGAATCAGCTGCCCGTTCAAACCGAATTTAGTTAATGAAAACCTTTACATCAGAACTCGCTCACCGTTTGGGTCGTGACAAAAAGGCCACCGAAGCGCTCCTTGAGGCGCTGAGCCATGCGGTGAAGCAATATTGCGGCGAGCTGGACGTCGTGGCCATTCCGGCGTTCGGCAACTTCCAGGCCGTTAAACACGACGAACAAGAGATTACAGACCGCTCCACCGGGCGCCGGATGCTTCTTCCGCCCGAAATCGAGCTGACATTCAAACCCGCAGGCAAACTGCGCAAACTGGCTCGCGGAGATGAATAAGCTGATAATTTTTTCGCAGCTGAGCGAAACCATAGCCAAGCTGACACAGATTGAAACCGCCGATGCGGAAAGTTTTGTCAGGGAGCTGTCGGTGCTCGTGGCCGAGCGCCTGGAGTCTGACGGTCAGGTCGAAGTGCCCGGTCTGGGCACTTTTGTGCTGACTGACGAAACTGTAGCTTTTGCGCCCGATGCGGCACTTGCCCGCGAAATCAACGCCCCCTTCGCCGCCTTCGAAGCAATCGAGCTTGACGAGCCTTTGGAGCCCTCTGAGCCCTCCGAGAACTCTGAGAACTCCGAGAACTCCGAGAACTCCGACGCCGAAGAAATCGCCGCCGCAG
>CAMWSP010000029.1 GCA_947176935.1 uncultured Porphyromonadaceae bacterium
ATCCAAGGCACCGTTTATGAAAGCGGCATTGGAACCCACGCGCCTTCAACCGTTATTATCGAACTCAACGGCGCAAAATCTTTCCACTCCATTATCGGCGTCGATGATGAAGCCGACAAAAAAGCCGACCACGGCATCATCGACTATGTAATCACCGCCTACGGCTCTTCGGCCACCGACGCCACAACCCTGGCTTCAGGCCATCTCGACCGCCAAACCGCAACCTACCACGACGTCATCTCCCTTCCCGACCTCACACCATATAAATATCTGAAAATCGACCTGCAAACCGCCGGCGCCAACTGGGCCGACCATGTCGACCTGGCCGACGCGCGCCTGACCTACGAAGGCACCCTCCCCGCCATCGTCAGCGCCGCCGACATGTATGTCGACACAGACAAAACCGTCAGCCTTCCGACCTCCCCCTCGCTCGAAGGCGCACGCATCATTCCGCTCAGCTCCATGAACCTGGACGTAGTAACCACCGGCTGGGGCCAGGTGCGCGCAAACCGCAGCGTCGACAATAACCCCATAATGATGAAAGGCGTGCGCTATGAAAGCGGCGTCGGCCTCCATGCAACCGCCAAGGTGGTTGTGAAGCTCAACGGCTCCACCCCCAAGTTCCACGCCTCGCTCGGCATCGACGACGAAGTCGGCACCTCTATCGATAAAGACGCATCCATAACCAAAGACTCCGAACAGGTTGCCTACAAAGTCATTCTTCGCGGCCAAAGCGGCGACGAAACCGTTGCCCTGGAAGGCAAGCTGAAATATAACGATGCCGAACCGGTCAGCATCGACCTCGACAACCTCAGCAACTACAAATATCTCATCATCGACATCGACGCCAACGGAGCCAATTCCTACGACCACGTCGACCTCGGCAACGCCTATTTCGAGTTCCTTTATCAGAACTCCAACGAACCCGAACTCATCAGCGAAAACGCCCTGGCCCCCGGACTCGACGCCGCAACCACCGTTTTCTCGCAGCCCGGCGTGCGCTTCATGCACAAGCTCCGCTCGGCAAACTCCGACGCCACATTCTCCGTCAGCGAGCTGCCCGAAGGCTTGACCTACAATGCCAAACGCCACCTTATTGAAGGCGTCATCAACGAAGAGGGCGTCTATGTCTACAAAGTCAAGGTCTCTATCGACGGCGACGAAATCACCCAGCCCATAACCCTCACCGTAAGCTCAAATCTGCAGCAGCCCGTACCCTTCATGGGCTGGCTCAGCTGGAACTCGATCGAGGGCAACATTTCGGGCGACGTTGTCAAAACCGTTGCCGACCAAATGGAAAGCAAAGGCCTCATCGAAGCCGGCTATACCCACCTGGTAATCGACGACCTCTGGCACGCCGACTCGCGCGCGGCCGACGGCAAACCGGTCGAAAGCCCCAAAAAGTTCCCCAACGGCATCAAGGCCTCCGCCGACTATGTCCACTCCAAGGGCATGAAGTTCGGAATGTACTCCGACGCCGCTGAACGCACCTGCGCCGGCGCTTACGGCGGCCTGGGCTACGAAGAAATCGACGCCCGGCAATATGCCGAATGGGGTGTCGACATCCTCAAATACGACTACTGCGGCGCTCCCACCGACGTCGAAACCGCCAAAACCCGCTATAAAGCCATTGGCGACGCACTGAGAAACTCCGGCCGCAACATCATTCTCTACATCTGCGAATGGGGCCCCCGCGAACCCTGGAAATGGGGCGCCGAAGTCGGCGGCTCCTGCTGGCGATGCACCTACGACAGCCGCGACTGCTGGGTTGGCAAAACCGGCGGTATCGGCGTGGTGCAGTCAATCGCAGGAATGAAAGACATCTGGGCCTACAACGGCGTTAACCGCTTCAACGATGCCGACATGATGTGCATAGGCATCAACGGCACCGGCAAATCTTCCAGCCACCTCTGCCTGACCGGCCCCGGCATGACCAAAGATGAATATCGCTCCCAGATGGCCCTCTGGTGCATGTGGTCCTCGCCGCTGACCCTCTCAAACGACATGACCCAAGAACTCTCCGACGAAGACCTCGCCATAATCACCAACTCCGAACTCATTGCCCTGAACCAAGACCGCATGGGCCAGGCTGCCGAAACCATCTTCCACGACGAAAACGACTGCCTGATTCTCGCCAAGGACTGCGAAAACGGCGACGTTGCCATTTCCGTAACCAACCTGTCGGACGCTCCCAAGGCCTACACCGTTGACTTCTCGAAAATCAGCGCCCTCGACCCTCAGGCCGAATACTTTACCCGCGACGTAGTCAACCACGTCTACGGCCCCAAAGTCTCCGGCTCAATCGACTTCGGCACCATTCCAAGCCACGCAACCGCCGTCTACCGCCTGTCGCTCAAAGACCCCAACGACCAAATCAGCGAAGTTGCCGCCAAATCGCTCGACTCCATGACGGTCAGCGTCAACGGCGACACCGTTAAAGTATGCTTGCCCGGCACCGAAGGCGCCGGCAAGCGCATACTCCTCTCCGACATCGAAGGCCGCATCATCGCCTCCGCAGCCGGCGTCAGCGAATGCTTCAACTTCCCCGCCCCCGCCGCTGGCATCTACGTGGTCAACACCGTTTGCACCGCCCGCTCCCTCTCCCGCACAGTTCGCCTCTAAAAAACCGATAATTGGACTATTAAGTCTAATTAGTCCAATTAGTCCAATTTATTTTACTAACTTTGCAAGCAAATGAAACCCTCAATTCCCAAAGGCACGCGCGACTTCACGCCCGCCGAAATGGCGCGCCGCAATTATATTTTCGACACCATCCGCTCGGTGTTCCGCCTCTATGGCTTCGCCCCAATCGAAACCCCCGCAATGGAAACCCTCCAGACCCTCATGGGCAAATATGGCGAGGAAGGCGATAAGCTGCTGTTCAAAATCCTCAACTCGGGCGATTTTCTGCGCGGCGTCGACCGCTCGCTTATCGACAATCCCGACGGCCAGTGGGGCAAACTCACATCGCAGCTCTGCGAAAAAGGGCTGCGCTACGACCTTACCGTGCCGTTCGCCCGATTCGTGGTCATGCACCGCAACGACCTCCAGATGCCGTTCAAGCGCTATCAGATTCAGCCCGTATGGCGCGCCGACCGCCCGCAAAAAGGCCGCTACCGCGAGTTCTACCAGTGCGATGCCGACATCGTCGGCTCCGACTCGCTCATCAATGAAGTCGAACTGCTCACTCTCATCGACGAAGTCTTTGCCCGCCTGGGAATCTCTATCACCATCAAGCTCAACAACCGCAAGGTGCTGGCCGGCATAGCAACCCTTATCGGCTTCCCCGAAAAGATGGTCGACATAACGGTCGCTATCGACAAGCTCGACAAAATCGGCCTCGACGCCGTCAACGCCGAACTCCTCGAACGCGGCCTGACCCCCGAAGCCATAGCCGCCCTCGAGCCGATTCTGAAAATCGAAGGCTCGGTTGCCGAGCGTCTTGACCGTCTGGCCTCCCTGCTGGCCAACGTCGAAGAGGGCGCCAAAGGCGTCGAGGAACTGCGCGAAATCACCGGCGCGGTCGAAAAACTCGGCCTCCGCGCCAACCTGGAGCTTGACGTTGCGCTCGCCCGCGGCCTGAACTACTACACCGGCGCCATTATCGAAGTCAAGGCCAACGATGTCGCTATCGGCTCGATTACCGGCGGCGGCCGCTACGACAACCTCACCGGAGTGTTCGGCATGCCCGGCCTCTCGGGCGTTGGCATCAGCTTCGGCGCCGACCGCATCTACGACGTCCTCAACCAGCTCGACCTCTATCCGGCCGACCTGCTGACCGGCGCCAAAGTGCTGTTCCTCAACATGGGTGCGGCCGAAGCTGCCCAATCGCTCAAAGTCATCGCCACCCTGCGCGCCGCCGGAATCTCCGCCGAGCTCTACCCCGACGCGGCCAAGATGAAAAAGCAAATGGCCTATGCCGATGCCAAGTCCATCCCCTATGTGGCCATTATCGGCGAAAGCGAACTCGAATCCGGCTCGCTGACACTCAAGAATATGGCCTCGGGCCAGCAGCAGCTCGTTTCCCCTGGGCAGGCCGTTGAAATCCTGAAATAAACCCGCAGCCTTACCATCACCATGATTCTGCGCGACGTCAAGCAGCGGTTCTTTGCCTTCCGCAACGGCCTTCTGGCCGACATGCTCCGCCGGCAAGGAGCCTCCAATCATCGCACCATTTTCGGCCTGAACGTTCCCCAGCTGCGCGAAATCGCCGCTCAGGCCGGCGTCGACCCCGAGCTGGCCGAACTGCTCTGGGCCGACGCCGACGTGCGCGAATCGCGCCTGCTCGCCCCAATGGTGTCGCCCCCTGTCGCCGAAGCCTTCAGCCGCATGGACCAGGTGCAAACCGCCGAGGAGGCCGACATTCTCTGCCACTCGCTGCTGCGCCGATGCCCCGGCGCGCTCAATGCCGCCGAAGCGCGCCTGAACGCTCCGCAGCCTTTGGTGCAATACTGCGCCCTGCGCCTGCTGCTCAACCTGGCAATGAACTCGGCCCAAGCCCGCGCCGCAATTCCGGCGTTGCTCGCTGAACTCAAACCTCTTAATTCCGCAAATTCCGGCCTGGCCGACAGGCTGCGCCAACTCCTTGCCGACTATGAGGAAAACGCTCTATAGCTCCGCTCTCCGCGCCACCAAAGGCGCCGTGGCCGCTGTCGGCACTCTCCCCGGCGCCATTATCGGCAGCGGCAAAACCTCGCTGTTTCTGCGCGGTCAGAAACAGGCCCTCACCGCCGCCCGTACCTTCAAACCCGGTCCGCTCAACTTCTGGTTCCACTGCGCCAGCCTTGGCGAATACGCCATTGCAAGGCCGCTGATGGCCGAAATCAAGCGCCGGCGCCACGATGCGCGCATAGCCCTTACCTTCTTCTCCTCAACCGGCGTCGAAGCGCTGAAACGCCGCCCCAACCCCGACGCGGACTTCGTTGGCTACCTGCCGCTCGACACTCCCGCCAACGCCCGCAGGCTCTGCGACTGTTTCCGCCCGTCGGCCGCACTGTTCATGGTCAGCGAATACTGGCCCAACTATCTGGCCGAACTCAAGGCGCGCCGCATCCCAACCTATCTGGTTTCCTGCATCTTCACCGAAAAGGCACCGCATTTCAGCCCGGTGTTCGGACCGGTGTTCCGCCGCTCCCTCCAGGCCTATACGCGCATTTTCTGCCTGAGCCAAAACTCGGTCTCGACCCTGGCCAAACTCGGATTCGACCGCGCCGAGGTAGAGGGCGACCCGCTGGTCGACAACGCCCTCCGCATTGCCGAAACCCCCTGGCACTCGCCCGAACTCCACAACTTCTGCACTCAGGGCCCAACGCTCATTTGCGGCTCGATTCATAACGGCGCCGACCTCGACCTCATAGCTCCCGAAATCAACGCCCACCCCGAGCGCCGATACCTGCTGGTGCCCCATGAAGTCGACTCCGCGAGCCTTAACCGCGTGCGCGACGCTCTCGACGTTCCCTGCCGCCTGCTCTCCGACTATATCCCCTCAATGCCCGAACGGGTGCTCATAGTCGACTCCGTAGGACTTCTGGCCTACATCTACCGGCTCGGAACAATGGCCTACGTTGGCGGCGGCTTCTCCCGCCAGCTCCATTCGGTGCTGGAACCCGCGGTCTACGGTCTGCCCATAGCTTTCGGCCCGCGAACCGAACGCAAAGTGGTGGCTCGTCTGCTGCTCAAACTCGGAACGGCAACCAAAACCCAAACGCCCGAGGAATTCTCGGCCTGGGCCGACCGTTATTTCAACGCTCCCACGCGCGAGCTCGCCGAAATCCGCCGGTTGGCCGATAAGTTCTGCCACCACCAGGCGGGCGCCACCTCGCGCATAATCTCAACCGTCCTTGCCGGCCTATGACCGAAAAGATTCTCTACTACAGTGTCCTGACCCTGAGCCGCCTGCCCTGGTGGTTCCTCTATGCCTTCGCCTCGTTTGCCGGATGGCTGATGTTCACCTTCAAGCTCTACCGCTATAAAATCGTTCACCGCAACATCGCCCTGGCATTCCCCGAAAAAACCGACGCCGAGCGCCGGCAAATCGAACGCGGATTCTACCGCCAATTTGCCGACAACGTGGTTGAGTCGCTCAAACTGCTGACCGTAAGCGATAAATCGCTCCGCAAAAAAGTGGAGTTCGTGGGCTGGGAGCAGCTGCAGCCAATGGCCGAAAAGCGCCAAAGCCTCGTGATTTTTCTGGGTCACTACGGCAACTGGGAGCTGGTGCCGACCAGCGTATGGGTCATCCCCAATGACTACGTCATCGGCCAGATTTATAAACCGCCCCACAATCCGCTGGGCCACACCATCATGGACCGCATCCGCTCCCGCTTCGGCGCCGAAAACATTCAGCAGAAACACGCCTTTCTCCACCTTCTGCGCCAGAACCGCAACGGCTTGATAACCTGCACCGGATTCATTGCCGACCAGCGCCCCAACGGCCGCTTCCACGCCACCACAACCTTTTTGGGTCTACCTACGGCCTACATCACCGGCGCCGAAGAAATTGGCCGCCGAATCGATGCCGCCTATTTCTACATCGACATCGAATCGCCACGACGCGGCCACACCCGCCTGACTCTCAAGCCCGTGGTGCCCGCTGCCGATGAACCGGAATTCCCGGTAACGGTCGGCTACCTGCGCATGCTCGAAGCCACCATTCGCCGCGACCCCGCGCCCTGGCTCTGGTCCCACAACCGCTGGCAAAACCAACTATAATTTGGTGCTGTTGGGGAATTTTTGTAAATTTGCGGAGTTTTAAAAAATTCACCCTATGAAAATCGTTTGCGTAATTCCCGCCCGCGCCGAAAGCAGCCGCTTTTTCGAGAAGCCTTTGGCTCTCATTCTCGGTAAACCCATGATTCAGTGGGTCTACACCCATTGCGCCGAAGTCAAGTGCTTCAGCGAAGTCTATGTTGCCACCGACTCCGAAAAAATTGCCGAATGTTGCAAATCGTTCGGCGCGCCGGTAATCATGACTTCCTCCGACCACGAAACCGCCACCGAGCGACTCTACGAAGTGTCGACCAAAGTCGATGCCGACCTCTACGTTATGGTCAATGGCGATGAACCCCTGCTGACCGAAGAGGCTATCGTTCAGTGCATCCCCTCCGAAATCAAACCCGGCGAGCTCTACGTTTCCAACCTGATGACCGACTTCTCAAATCCTGTCGAGGTAGTCGATGCCACCAACCTGAAAATCGTCACGGCCGCCGACAACCGCTGCCTGTTCATTTCGCGCTCGCCGATACCCTACCCCAAAGGCTCGCTCGACGTTATCTACCACAAATTCGTAGGCGTTGGAGCCTTTAACCGCAAGGCTCTGGAATTCTACCACTCCACTCCCCGTGGCCCGATCGAAAAGGTGGAGGAAAACGATTCGTTCCGCTTCATCGAGAACCACGTTCCCATCTACTACTACAACTGCCACTGCAAATCGCTCTCGGTCGATAACCGAAAGGACATCGAAGGCGTTGAGGAGTACTTCCGCAAAATGAACATGGCGTGAGCAAAAAGGTCCTGATTCTGCGCCTTTCGGCGCTGGGCGACGTTGCCATGACCCTCCCGGTCATCTATTCTGTTGCCCGGCAGTTTCCCGACGTGGAATTCACCCTGCTGACCCGCCCGTTTTTCCGCCGCCTGTTCATCAACGCGCCGGCAAACCTGCGGTTCGAGGATTTCGCCGACCCGTCGTTCTCCGGCCTACTGAAAACAATAGCCCGACTGAGAGCTGAAAAGTTCTCGGACGTGGCCGACCTCCACGACATGCTCCGAACGCGCCTGATTCGCCGAAGCGTGGGTGCCGGCCGGGTGGCCGTGGTCGATAAAGCGCGCTCGCGGCGCAAGGAACTAACCCGCCATAAAAGCCGCACCTATCAGCCATCATACATCGAACGCTATCGCCGGGTATTCGCCGCTCTCGGCCTGCCTGCCGAGCTCACCTTCACCTCGCTCTTCGGCCATGACGCCGACCGCGGGCGCTCCGGGGTGGGAATCGCCCCGTTTGCCCGCTATCAGACCAAAACCTACCCGCCCGAACTGATGGAGCAGGTGGCCCGGCTGCTCACCGACCGCAACATTCCCGTCTACCTGTTCGGAGCCCGAGGCGCCGAAGCCGGCGAGCTGGCCCGCTGGGCCGAACGGAACCCGGCGCTGAACGTGCTGGCCGGCACTCTCACCCTTGAGGAAGAGCTGGAGCGCATGTCCCGCCTGCGACTCATGGTGAGCATGGATTCGGCCAACATGCATCTGGCCTCGCTGGTGGCCACTCCGGTGGTTTCAATCTGGGGCTCCACCATTCCGCAATGCGGATTTATGGGCTACCGCCAGAATCCCGCAAACGCCATTTGGCTCGACCTGCCATGCCAGCCCTGCTCGGTTGCCGGGCTGCCCGAATGCCCGCTCGGTACCTGCGCCTGCCTCAGAGACCTGTCCCCGCAAACCGTCGCCTCAAAAATCATCACCAATTACTAATTCCTAATTAAAAATTACTAATCAAAGAAGTGGCAAAAAAAGTTGTTGAAACTCCGCTCATGAAGCAATATTTCGAGATGAAACAAAAGCATCCCGACGCTGTTCTGCTCTTTAGAGTAGGCGACTTCTACGAAACGTTTTCCGACGACGCCATCACCGCTTCCGAAATCCTCGGCATAACGCTGACTCGTCGCGCAAACGGTGCCGCAAGCAGCGTTGAGCTGGCCGGATTCCCCCACCACGCCCTCGACACCTACCTGCCCAAACTCGTGCGCGCCGGAAAGCGGGTCGCCATATGCGAACAGCTCGAGGACCCAAAGATGACCAAAAAGCTCGTCAAGCGCGGAATCACCGAGCTGGTCACTCCCGGCGTGAGCATGGCCGATACCTGTCTTGACCACCGCGAAAACAACTTTTTGGCCGCCCTGCACCTGCTCGACCGCAAGGTCTGGGGCCTGGCTCTGCTCGACATTTCAACCGGCGAATTCCTGGCCGCGCAGGGAGCGCCCGACTATATCGACAAACTCCTGGCCGGTTTCGGTCCCAAGGAGCTGCTGGTAGAGCGCGGACGCCGGGGAGAAGCCGAGGCCGAACTCTCGGCAAAATATCTGACTTTTGACCTCGACGACTGGATTTTCACCGCCGACACCGCCAATACGCGCCTGCTCAAGCAGTTCGAAACCGGCTCGCTCAAGGGCTTCGGCGTCAGCGACATGCCCGCCGCCATTATCGCCGCCGGAGCCATTCTCCACTATCTCGACCTGACGCAACACACAATGCTCGGCCACATAACCTCGCTGCGACGCATCGAGGAAGACCGCTTTGTGCGCCTCGACAAGTTCACCATACGCAACCTGGAGCTGGTGCAGCCAATGACCCCCGAGGGCAAAAGCCTGCGCGAAGTCCTGGACCGAACCGTAACGCCCATGGGCGCCCGAATGCTCAACCGCTGGATGCTCTTCCCCCTCCGCGACCCGGCGGCCATAAACCGCCGACTGGACGTGGTCGACCACTTTTTCCGCGACCCCGACACTCGCGACTCCATGCGCCGCCACATCGAGCAGGTAGGCGATTTGGAACGTCTGGCATCAAAGGTGGCCGTCGGGCGCATAACCCCGCGCGAGGTCGTCATGCTCCGCTCGGCACTCGACGCCATCGAACCGGTGCGCGAGCTATGCCTGCAGTCTGGACAACCCACCCTCCACAGCTACGGCGAACAACTCAACCCGTGTACCCACATTCGCCGCAGAATAGCACATGAAATCGCCGCAGATGCACCAATTTCTGCCCAAAAAGGTACAGTAATTCGCCCCGGTGTCAACGCCGAACTCGATGATTTACGCCAAATTGCATATCAAGGCAAGGACTATTTGCTCAAAATCCAGCAGCGCGAAAGCGCCGCAACTGGCATCACCTCACTTAAAATAGCCTATAACAACGTATTCGGCTACTACATCGAAGTGACAAACACCCACAAAGACAAAGTGCCGCCCGAGTGGATTCGCAAGCAAACTCTCGTTAACGCAGAGCGTTACATAACCCCCGAACTCAAGGAATACGAAGAAAAAATCCTCGGCGCCCAAGACCGCATACTCACCCTGGAGGAACAGCTTTTCGCCCAGGTAGTTACGGCTCTTGCCGAATACATTCCGGCCATCCAGCTAAACGCCTCGCTGATTGCGCGGCTCGACTGCCTGCTCTCCTTCACCGTGGTGGCCCGCGAGTATAAATACACGCGCCCCGTGGTCGACGATTCACTCCAACTGACCCTGACCGAAGGCCGCCATCCGGTCATCGAGCGTCAGCTGCCGGTAGGCGAGCCCTATATCGCTAACTCGGTGAACCTCAGCAACGACGACCGCCAGATAATGATGATTACCGGCCCGAACATGAGCGGTAAATCGGCGCTGCTGCGCCAGGTGGCCCTGAACGTCATAATGGCCCAGATGGGCTGCTTCGTGGCCGCCGATGCTGCGCATATAGGGGTGGTTGACAAGGTGTTCACCCGCGTTGGCGCGTCCGACAACATTTCGCTCGGCGAATCTACCTTCATGGTGGAAATGAACGAGGCAGCCTCGATTCTCAACAACCTGAGCCGCCGCTCGTTGATTCTGTTCGACGAACTGGGCCGAGGCACCTCGACCTACGACGGCATCTCCATTGCCTGGGCCATAGTGGAATACCTCCACGACTTCGGCGACCTGCACCCCAAAACGCTCTTCGCCACCCACTACCATGAGCTCAACGAAATGGAGGCATCGTTCCCGAGGGTGCACAACTTCAACGTGTCAGTCAAGGAAATAGACGGCCGCGTGGTTTTCCTGCGCAAGCTCGCCGCCGGCGGCTCGGAACACTCCTTCGGCATCCATGTTGCCAAACTCGCCGGCATGCCGCAGCCTATCGTCAAGCGCGCGCAGCAGGTGCTGGCCCAGCTCGAAACCAACCTGCGCGGCGACCGCAAGATTACCGACGCCATTCCGGCGCCGAAGCTCGAAGAAGGAGTGCAACTATCGTTCTTCCAGCTCGATGACCCGGTGCTCTCGCAGCTGCGCGACATGATTCTCGACCTCGAGATAGACCGCCTCACGCCCCTCGACGCGCTCAATAAGCTCCACGACATCCGCACCGTGCTCACCGGAAAATAAGCCGCCGGGCAATAATCCGCCCCCTTGCTGCGTTATTGATTTAATTATGATGAAATTATTGCGCTTACTATATGTTTTGATTTTCGGCTTCACGGCTGCTTTCGGAGCGAGTGCCTTCGCCCCGGAAACCTACGCCACGCAGTCAGTGCTCGCTTCCGGCAAGTGGGTAAAAATCAGCGTCAAAACCTCCGGAATGCACTGCATTCCGACGTCAACCCTGTCGAAATGGGGCTTCAGCAACCCGGCAAACGTACGCGTCTACGGCTACGGCGGAGCCATGCTCCCCGATCTGCTCTCTGCAGGAACCTACGTCGACGACCTGCCGCAAGTGGCGTCGACCGTAACCGCTAAAGGCCTGGTTTTCTACGCCGAAGGCCCCGAGCAAATCAACCTCGACGACCGCGGAACGGCCTGCCACGCCGTTAACCCCTACAGCAACTTCGGCTACTACTTCCTGACCGAAGGAGCCGACGCAACCGCACAACCCAAACGCGCCGGAACCGCCCTCAAATCCTCAACCAACTGCCTGACTTCGGGCTCATGGGCCGTCTACCACGACCCGCAGCAGGTTTCGCTCGGCAACACCGGCCGCATGATGGTCGGCGAAGACTTCCGCGCGCAAAACTCCCGCTCATTCCAGTTCAATCTGCCCTCGCGCAAAGCCGACACCGACGTGAGCATGCGGCTTTCGGTAGTGGCCAACTCTACCGGCCGCACCGGCGTTGCAGTGAGCGCCAACGGCGAGCAACTGTCGCCCAACGCCTCCAGAGACTACATCGAAGCCTGCTCCACCAGTAGCGGCTACTACGCCACTTCATCGCTGATTTCCAAAACATTCCGCCCCGGTTCCAACCAGTTGCAGATGGTGGTGACCATGACTCCCTCAGGAATCATGAAAACCGGCTGGCTCGACTATTTGGAGCTGGCCTACACGCGCACCTTCGAGGGTTCCCAGATTCTGCTCAGCGCCGGACCGGAAATATCATCGACCGGCGCCGTTGGCCCCGGACACCACGTCTGGGACGTCACCGACCCGCGCAACCAATATGAACTCAACGTCGGCCCGACCGGTGCCTGGCGCAACGACCGCGCCGGAGTGCGCCGCTACGCAGTCTGGAGCGAGGCCGACGCCATGCCCGAACCGGAACTTGCCGGCACGGTCTACAACCAGAATCTCCACTCCATGACCGCGCCCCCCGACATGGTCATCATAACCCCTTCGGCCTACATCAAAGGCGCCAACGCCATAGCCGACATTCACCGCAACTACCGGCTCGACCCGCTGAAGGTCGAGGTGGTGAATCTCGACCAGGTACTCAACGAGTTCGGCTCGGGCAGCTTCGACCCCGGAGCGCTGCGCCGATTCCTGAAGATGCTCTACGACCGCAACTCATCGGAGAGCAAGCTGCGCTATGTTCTGATGTTCGGCAAGGGCACCTGCGATAACCGCGCCCTGACAATGGTGGGCAAAGGAGTCCGTGCCCCCATGCCCCTGTGGACCAACGAAAACTCCCTGAACGATAGCCACTCCTTCTCCACCGACGACTATTTCGGGTTCCTTGAAGATAACTCCGGCCTGCGGCCCAACATCGACAAACTCAGCGTGGCCGTCGGGCGCATACCGGTTACTTCGGTGGCTCAGGCAACCACCGCTGCCGAAAAAATCAACCGCTACCTCTACACGATGCCCAAAGGCATCTGGCGCACGCGGATGACCGTGCTCGCCGACGACGAAAACTCCGGCGACCACACCACGCAGTCGGAAAACATGATAAAGAACATGGCGGCAGGCCTGAGCGGCTCGCGCATCGTGGCCGACAAGATATATTGCGACGGCTATGTGCGCCAGAACTCAACCTACCCGCTGGCCCGCACCGAGCTGTTCAATAACTTCAACGACGGCATGGCCATTTTCGCCTTCATCGGCCACGGCTCGCCGACCGCCCTCGGCTCGAAAAACATTATTCAGCCCGTTGACTTCCGCAACCGCTTCTTCCTCAAGCAGCTGCCCTTCTTCTATGCTGCAACCTGCTCGTTCCTGAAATGGGACTGCGAAATAGTTTCGCAGGCCGAGGAGCTGATGTTTATGAACGATGGCGGCATTATTGGCTGCATATCGGCCCTGCGCCCGGTCTACATCACCCTCAACGGCAACCTCTCGGCCGCGTTCGGCAAGATTCTGTCAAAGTTCGACGAGTCGGGCCGCGTTCCAACCATAGGTGAACTCTACCGCCTGACCAAAAATGAGCTCAAAGACGATGAAAACAAGCTGCGCTACGTTCTCATGGGCGACCCGGCGCTGCGCCTGGCTTTCCCCTCCAACTTGCTCACAATCGATGAGATAAACAACACTGCGGTGACCGACGATGACCCCTACACCGTTATGGCCCGCCAGGACCTGACGATTACCGGCCGCGTAACCGACCCCGCCGGCAAGCTGCTCGATGACTTCAACGGCACTGTGACCGCCACGCTCTACGACGCTGAATTCTCCGCAACCACGTTCGGCTACGGCGAAAACGGCAAGGAGGTGAACTACGAGGAAATCGGCGACCGCCTTTTCACCGCAACCGGCAAGGCCGAAAACGGCCGCTATGAAATCAAGGTGCGCATGCCCCGCAACATAGCCGACAACTACCGCCCCGCAACACTCAGCCTCTATGCCAACGCAACCGCCGACGGCGACCTGCGCGAAGCCGCCGGCCTGACCCGCAATATCTATGCCTTCGGATTCGACGACTCCACGCCCGACGACCAGCAGCCGCCGCTGATTCACTCCGCCCTGCTCAACGACGAAAACTTCAGCCAGGGGGCCGACGTAAACCCCTCGCCGCTGCTCATAGCGCGCATGAGCGACAACACAGGGCTCAACATGTCGTCGGCCGGCATCGGACAGAAAATGACGCTGACCGTCGATGGCCGCACAACCTACAATGACGTGGCCGCATCGTTCGTTCACGACGCCACTCCCCAGGCCGGCGCCATGAGCGGCACGCTCTACTATCAGGTGCCCGCAATGGCCGACGGCCCCCACACGCTGCTGCTGCGCGTATGGGACATCGACGGCAACTTCGCCGACGCAACCATTGAGTGCAACGTGCGCTCCGACATGAAACCCGAAATCTACGAAGTGTTCACCCACGATTCGCCCGCACACAGCGAGGCGCGCTTCTACGTTCGCCATAACCGTCCGGACCAGATAGTCAACGTAAAGGTTGCCATCTACGACCTGATGGGTCGCCCCGTCTGGAGCGGCGCAACCGAATCGCGCTCCGACATGGAAACCTCCTCGCCGCTGGTTTGGGACCTCCGCAACGAGGGCGGACAAAGGGTGCCCCGCGGAATCTACATTTACCGCGTGGAACTCAACGACGGAACCACTCCCGCTTCGAAAACAAAAAAACTTGCCGTAGCAGCAAATGACTAAAGTAACAGTTTATTGCGCGTCGAGCCCCGACGCGCCCAAACCTTTTATCGACGCCGCTTTCGAGCTGGGTCGCCTCGCCGCCGAACGCGGCTGGGCAACGGTCAGCGGCGCCGGAACGCTCGGACTGATGGGCGCGGTGGTTGCCGGCACCCTCAGCGCCGGCGGAACGGCCATAGGCGTGATTCCGCAATTCATGGTTGACCGTGGCTGGGCCAACCTCGACATGACCGAGCTCATAACGGTCGACACCATGGCCCAACGCAAACAACTGCTCGCCGACCTGGCCGACGGAGTGATTGCCCTGCCCGGCGGAATCGGCACCCTCGACGAGCTGATGGACCTGCTGACACGCTGCCAGCTGGGCATGTATGACCGCCCGGTAGTTATTCTGAACATCAACGGCTTCTATGACCACCTGCTGGCCCATCTGCGCCACACCGACGATTGCTCGATGATGCGCCATCTCGACCTGCCCGGCGATTTATGGCGCGTGGCCTCCACGCCCGCCGAAGCCCTCGACATCATTGCCGCCGAAAATGCTTGCCGCCATTGAGCCTCTGCTGCGCCGCGCAGGCGCCGCCTCCGATTCTGTGCTGCTGACCGTTCTGCTGAGCGTGTTCATTGTCAGCGCCCTCTGCGCCCCGACCATGGGACGCATTGCCGGCAACTACTTCAAGCAGCTGTTTCGCTCCCACCGCGAATTCCTTCAGGGCGAAAAAACCTTGGGTGAACGACTGGTGGTGGCCGTGGGCCTGCTGCAGACCCTCACTTTCGAGGGACTGATTCTCTACTGCGCGCTCGGCGCCGCCGGCCGGCCGCCAATCATGTCGCTGGCCGGAGTGGTTCTGCTCTGCTCGCTGCTGCTGGCCGTTCAGCTCGCCGGCTACCGCATGGTGGGCTACGCCTTCGCCTCGCCCGACGAATCGCAGGCCTGGCAGTCGGCCTTCTTCATAACTCAGGGCGTTTGCGGCTATCTGCTTGTTATTCCCGCATTTGCCATGCTTTTCTACCCCCATTTGATGCTGCCATTCCTCATTGCCGCCGGAGTGATCTTTGCCGCTTGCCGTATTCCGCTGTTTATCAGCGAGTTTAGAATTTTTCACATTGGCAATTTGTCAGTATTCTACTTTTTTTTGTATCTTTGCACGCTCGAAATTGTGCCCCTGCTGGCGGTTTGGTCGCTCGCGGGCGCGTTTTCGTCCATTTTTTGTTGAACAAACCCGCTGCAAATAAATGGCTAAACCCATAACGAAAGTTCTGATTTCCCAGCCCCGCCCGGCTGCCGAAAAATCGCCTTATTTCGACATCGAGAAGAACCGCAATGTTGAAATCGTGTTCCGGCCTTTCATCAAGGTCGAGGGTCTGACC
>CAMWSP010000030.1 GCA_947176935.1 uncultured Porphyromonadaceae bacterium
CCCCGTGGTTATGAATGTTTTCCAGAACAATGGGTATATGATTATAAAATACCTGTTTAAGGACATGATAAACTATTGTTTCCTGAAGGATAACAGAGAAACCATGAATGGAGCAGTGGAAAGTAAACAGAATAAATTGTTTATTCCGCAATGGCAGTCAGCTGATTATCTTATCGGAACGACCGACGAGATTGACCCCGAGGCATCGGACGCTGCGGATTCTCCGACCTATGTAGTCCTCACTAAGTTAAAATGATTGCAAGATGTCAGAATGTTGGTTATCATTACGAATGGTATGAATTCATTATGTTTATGAAAAGGGTATATTTAGTATTGTTGACCTTTTGGTCAATTATTCTGTTGAGCGGGTGTTCGAGTCAAATTGTGATTGACGATGCCTTAAAGGTTGATCCGATTCCGACGCCGACGGTAGAGGTTGAGCATGTAGATTCGGTTCCGTCTATGCATATCAGTATTAACGACGATACCGGTTTTATGGATAAAGAGGTTGCGGCAATGCGCGCAATTCCATTGGAAACGTCTGAAGATTACCTGATTGGTTCTATCACTGACCTATATGTGGTTGGTGACACGATTGTTGTTGTTGATGGTCAAAAGGCCAGGCAGATATTTTTATTTGATCTTGAGGGAAAGTTCCTCAGTAAAATCGGTAATGTAGGAACCGGTCCTGGCGAATATGCGTCTATCCTACACGCTTTAGCAAATTCTGATTGTATATCTATTCGCGATAACTTAACAGCTAAATATATCAGCTACGATTATTCGGGCAATGTTCTTGGGGAAATTGAGTTCTCAAGGACTTCACCATCAATAGTAATGTCTCAGAGCGATGGGGTTTTATTGGCGACTTATGCGTCGTATTACGAGAGCGATCCTTTTGCTCTGCAATGGCTTGAGGGTGACTCTGTTGTTGCAACGGCATTACCGTATACGATAAAACGAGCGGAAATCGCTCCGGAAATGTTTAGATTGGGTGAAAATGAAATCGGATTGACTATTCCGATGAATGATACTATATACTCCATAACCGGCAGACAGATAGTTCCTAAGTTTACACTTGGACTGATTTCTGAGGATGAGGCGTTGGAATGGAAAATAAAGTCTGCAAAAATGGATTTACAAGAAAAAAACAACTATATATTGCAGAACCATTATAAGCCGGCCGACTTTATTAGTGTTCATCCGGGTCAGGATTATTATATTATTGAGTTTCAAATTGGAGCAACACCTTATATCGCCGTTGTGGATAAGAAAACGCTAAAATCACGGAGCTATCTGCGGAGTAACAGGAACCCTATAACTCTTTACCTGCCTCCATACATAAAGTCAATAAACGGTAATACCTTGGTAGGTTATATGACTGATGACTATTACCACATGGTACCGGAAGAGTCGCGCGAGTTTATCGAGAAGTATTTCTCTTCTCAAGACCAGGAATTATTGAAAGACTATGATTATGATAATAATAACCCGATTGTCTGGCTTATGGACCTTAAATAATGATTGCAATGAGGTTGCTAAGAATTGAGAAATAATCAATTATGAGTTATTGCAGGATGAAAAGGTTTGTTAATGTATCGGTGATAGCGCTGATACTGGCCGGGTTATGTGCATGTGCCAGCCAGAGTTCATTGCAGACAGATGCGATTAAGTTAGGAAATAGCCGGGAATTATTTAGTTTGTCTGATTTTGTGGAGCCCATTAAGTTTATATCTCTTGAATCTTCTGATTCCTGTATGATACGATTTGTCAGGAAGGTAATACAAACTGGCGATGGCTATATCATATTGGGCGATATGCCAGGAGGTTCTATAGCAGCATTTTCAGATGACGGTAAATTCAGGCATTATTTTGGTCGAATCGGGCAAGGCCCGGGCGAGTATACGTTTGTTGACGATATCGCTTTGTCTCCAAGTCGCGACAGCTTGTTGGTATGCGTCCCGAATGCCTGTGTTTATACATATTCTTTAGACGGTGTTTTCGGTCGAAAGATTACGGCTGACGAGTATATTCCGTTGACGCGTATAGCTACTAATTCGGAAAATATCGCAATGTGTGCAACAAGTATTGCCAAAGGCTTTAATCGCTTCTACCTATACTCCCCGCAGATGAAGCTGAAGTTTGAGGGAATTCCGAACGGCAATGGGTTTCACTTCGGTAAAGATATTTATATGAACGACAAGGCTGCATATTTTTTTGATTGGTATGAAAATGTGTTATATGAAATCAGTACTTCTGAGAATGTAGTCAGCAGGACCTGGGAATTAAGTATGCCAAACAATGTGGCATCACATAATATCAACGATTTCATGTCATTTAACGATAAGTTTTTGGAAGTGGGTTACGTAGAAGATTGGGGTATATCGCAAGGGAATTTTATTGCAGAATACCTCGTTGACGGCATACCATACATTTTCATATATGATTTGGAGAATAATTCGGCGAAGAAGCATGGCAAGTATTTAGGTCAAATACTGGAGTTATTCCCTGCGAATAATGATGGCTACTTTATTTCAGTCATAACATATGATGCCTATGAGTTTTTTAAGGATAATTTACTTGCGGGAGCGGGCTTACCCCCGTTTGATGAGGAGAAAACCGATGTCATTTTAATGCTTTGGCGAGTTAAGATTTGATATTTTTTGCTATATTTGCCAAGTAAATATTGCATTGCTTGTTGAATAGAAGTTATTGATTTATGGATAAAGGAATAATTATATGTTTAGTGGGCGCGGTTTGCAGTGCTTGCGTTTCTTGTTCGAAGCCTGAAGAGCAGGCTCGGGAAGTTGCCAAGCAGCAGGTGGGCAGCGCGGAATCGACAGTGCCGACCGTTGACCTGCTAACGCTGACGCCAACAATGTTCAGCTATGATATAGTTAGCAACGGCAAGGTCGAGGCGAGGGAGTATGTTGACCTTCGGTTCACCTCGGCGTCGGGTGCGGTTATTGACCGGATAATGGTGGTCAACGGCCAGGCCGTAAGCAAGGGTCAGACGCTTGCAACTCTCGACCGGTTCAAGCTGGAGAATACTGCCGCCACGGCCCGGAACTCCTATGAGCGGGCGCAGCTCGATTTGGCCGACGCGCTGATAGGGCAGGGCTATGACCCCGAAAAGCGCAACGAGATTCCTGCCGAGGTGATGAGGCTGGCGCGGCTGCGCAGCGGAGTGGCTCAATCCGAAGTGCAGTTGCGCGAGGCTGAGCGCGCTCTGGAAGATGCTACGCTGCGGGCGCCGTTCAATGGGGTAGTGGCCAACCTGACCCAGAAGGCCGGCAATGCGCCCGACGGTTCCAAAGCTTTCTGCCGCGTTATTTCCACCGGAGGCATGGAAGTGAAATTTCCGGTGCTGGAGAGCGAACTGGCGCTGATTAAGACGGGCGATGCCGTTGAAGTCAAGCCGTTTTCGGCCGAGACGGTTTATAGCGGCAAGATAGTTTCGATAAATCCGATAGTGGATAAGAACGGCATGGTTGAGGTTTGTGCGGCAATCAACAATGCGCGCGGGCTCTACGACGGTATGAACGTAAGGGTCAACGTGAAGCGCAATGTAGAGCAGGCTCTGGTGGTGCCGAAGAGCGCTGTGGTGCTCCGCAGCGGCGGCCGTCAGGTGGTGTTCACCCATGAAAATGGCAAAGCCATGTGGAACTACGTCACCACCGGCCTTGAAAATATGAACGATTATGTTATAACCGAAGGCCTTCAGCCGGGTCAGGAGGTGATTATAAGCGGCAACCTCAATCTGGCTCACGAATCACCCGTCAAGGTAGTGAAATAATCAGATGGTAAGGTTTCTGCTCAATAGGCCCATTGCGGTCGTAATGTCGTTTCTGGCGGCGGTGATAATCGGCGCGGTGATGTATTTTGCCTTGCCGGTGTCGTTATTGCCGGATATCGACATTCCGCAGATAACGGTGCAGGTGTCGGCCGAAGGCATCGGTGCGCGCGAACTGGAAAATGTTGCAACAACCCCTTTGCGCCGCCAGCTGCTTCAGGTTGGGGGCCTCAGCGAGATAAAGAGCGAAACCCGCGACGGCATCGGCATTCTGCGCCTTCACTTCGATTATGGCGTGGATACCGACCTGGCATTTATCGAGGTCAACGAAAAAATCGATGCTGCGATGAATTCGCTTCCGCGCGACATGCGCCGCCCCAAGGCAATCAAGGCGTCGGCAACGGATATACCGGTTATGTATCTCAACATAACCCTTAAGGGCGAAGATAACATCGAGGACTTTCTTGAAATGGCCGATTTGGCCGAGAACGTTGTTCGCCGCCGCATAGAGCAGATGCCGGAGATTGCCATGGCCGACATTACCGGTGTGCCCGGCCGGCGGTTGCGCATAATTCCCGACCGGGATGCTATGGCATCGGCCAATATCACTATTGCTGACATAGAGAGCGCAATCAGCGAGAACAACGCCGAACCCGGAAGCATGACCGTTCGCGACGGTTACTACGAATATAACATCAACATATCGAACCAGCTGCGCACACCCGACGACGTGCGCCGAATCTTCATGCGCAAAGCCGACCGACTGATGCAGCTCGGCGATTTCTGCGAGGTAGAGCTCGTGGCCAACAATCCGCAAGGCTATTCCATGTTCAACGGCAAGAGAGCCGTAACCCTGGCAATCATCAAGCAAAGCGAGGAAAACATGGACCGGCTGAAAGAATCCCTGACAAGGGTAACTGCGCAGTTCGAGCGCAGGTATCCGCAGCTGGAGTTCACGCAGAGCCGGAATCAGACCGAGTTGCTTGACTATACGATTTCGAACCTCGTTCAGAACCTGATTTTGGGCTTTCTGCTCGTGGTCCTGCTAACGGCATGGTTTATGGGAAATCTGCGCGCGTCGGTAGTTATCGGCATAACGATTGTTGCGTCAGTTATCATAACTTTCATGCTGTTCTATCTCTGCGGAGTGTCGATCAACGTTATTTCGCTTTCTGGGTTGATTCTGGCTGTTGGCATGATGATCGACAATTCGGTTATTGTTACCGAAAACATCACTCAGCTGCGCCAGCGCGGACTGGGGCTGGCCGACGCCTGCGACAAAGGCACCTCGGAGATGATAACCCCGATGCTGTCATCGTCGCTGACCACCGTGGCCGTCTTTGTTCCGCTGGTGTTCATGAGCGGCATAGCCGGGGCGATATTCCGCGACCAGGCTTTTGCCATAACAGCCGGGCTTGCGGTCAGCTATATCGTGGGTATCATGCTCTTGCCGGTTATCTACAAGATTACGTTCAGGTCGCATAATCCAGGCGTGGCCGGTAAGTCTGATTGGGCTGCCGGGATTTACACCCGGGTTATTGATTGGTGCTTTGCGCATAAGTGGCTGTGTCTGACCCTTACCGCCCTGACCATTCCCGCGTGCGTTTTGCTGTTTAAGGTTCTGCCCGTGGAGCGTATGCCGCAGATTGACCGCGATGATGCGCTTGTGAGGGTCGAGTGGAACGAAAATATCAGCGTTGATGAAAATTCGCGCCGTGTGGCTTCGCTTATCGAAGCGCTCGACACCGCTAATATCACTCAATATTCCGCATCGATAGGCATTCAGGACTATCTGCTCGACAATGGTTCCGACCTCTCGGCCTCAGAAGCGGAAATCTATTTTAAGGCCAAGTCGCCTGCTCATCTGACCCGGTTGCTGGCCGAACTTTCCGCTTCGATGGCGAAGCAGTTTCCCCGCGCCGAAACCGCCTATCTGCCTTCGGAAAATATATTTGAAAAGATATTTTCAACTAATGAGCCGATGCTCGAAGCCAGGCTGCATTCAACCTCACCCGCTTCAGAGGGTAATCCTGACGAGCTGATGGCTTTGGAGTCGCGCCTGACCGACGAGCTGACCCCGCTCCGCGAGCGAATCAATCTGGTCATTGACCGCGAAAAGCTGTTGCTCTACAATGTGCGGTATTCCGATGTGGCCAAGACGCTGCTGACCGCATTTAAGGCCAACTCGGCCGGAACGTTGCGCAGCTATCAGCAATACCTGCCTATAACCATCAGCGGCCAGGAGCGCACGGTTGAGGAGATTCTGGCGGAAACGCTGGTCGGCGATGTGCCGCTGTCGGCTCTGGTAACCATTCGGCGCGACCGCGAAATAAAAAGCATCATGGCCGGAGCCGACGGCGAGTACGTTCCGCTGGCTTTCGACAGCATAGCCGATCCGCAGGCCGAAATAGCACGCATACAAAGTGTTGTTGACGAAACTTCCGACTGGGATGTGGCTTTTGAAGGCTCGGTTTTCTCCAATCGCAAAATGATGCGTGAGCTGACCGTTATTCTCGCCATTTCGCTGCTGCTGATGTACTTTATTCTCTGCGCCCAGTTCGGCAATTTCCTGCAGCCGCTGATAGTGCTGGTCGAAATTCCTATCGACACCGCCTTTGCGCTGATAACGCTCTGGATTTGCGGCCACACCCTCAACCTGATGTCGGCCATCGGCATTATAGTTACCTGCGGCATAGTGGTCAACGACTCGATTCTGAAACTTGACGCCATCAATGAACTCCGCAGTCAGGGAACTCCGCTTATGGAGGCGATCCACACCGCCGGAGTGCGCCGCTTGCGTCCGATAATAATGACTTCGCTGACAACCATTCTCGCCATGGTCCCGATGCTTTTCACCAACGATATGGGCTCGGAGCTCCAGCGTCCGCTGGCCATCGCCATGATTGGCTCCATGATTGTGGGAACCTTAGTCAGCATCTTTATAATTCCTCTCATCTATTGGCTGATATATTCACATGAAAAATAAGCTGTTATTGTTGCTTCTGGCGCTCGTTGCCTTTGCCGGGCATTCGCAGACGTTGAGCTTGCAGAGGGCGATTGAAATTGCCAATGATTCGTCGCTACAGGCGTTCCGGGTCAAGAATATGTATCTGTCGAGCTACTGGCAGTTCCGAACTTTCAAGGCGGCCAGGCTTCCGTCGTTATCGCTCAACATGACCCCGGTTTCGTATAACCGCTATATACGTCAGCGCTATGACTCTCAGGAGAATATCGACGTTTACCGCGCGCAGCAGATGTTTGGAGCGTCGGGCTCGCTGAACATATCGCAGAATTTTGACCCGCTGGGCGGCACATTTTATCTTGAAACCGGCCTGGAATATATGCGCAACTTCGGCGAGATAACCGGCAATCAGTTCTCGTCGATTCCGATCAGGCTCGGCTACCGTCAGAATCTTATAGGCTACAATCCTTTCAAGTGGGACCGCAAGATTGAACCGCTCAAGTTCGAAAAGGCCAAGAAGGAGCTGATTCAGAACATGGAGGGAGTTGCCGAGAGCACCGTGAACTACTATTTCGCCCTGGCGTTGGCACAACAGGAATATAAACTGGCGGTGGATAACCTCGCATCGTGCGATACGCTCTATACCCTCGGGGAGCGCCGCTTCAAGATTCAGGCCATTTCCGAGGCCGACCTGCTCACGCTGAAGCTCGACCGTGTAAACGCCCAGAACACCCTGGCCAACGCCCGCATAGCGCTCAAACGCGCCAAGTTCAGCCTTGCGTCATATCTGGGCATGGACCAGAACAGCGATATTGAGGTCAGGCTGCCGTCGGCTCCGATGAGCCGCGTGATAGAAACCGACTTCGCGCTGACGCAGGCTCGCGCCAATAACCCGGACCTGCTGCAACACCGGCAGAACATCCTCGAGGCCAGGCGCGAACTGAGCCGCACAAAAATCGAGTCGCGATTCAACGCAAACCTCAACGCCTCGATAGGTTTCAACCAGGTTGCCCCCACGCTGCGGAATGCCTATAGCCATCCGCTCAGGCAGGACCTGGTCGCCTTGTCGGTTTCAATCCCGCTCGTTGACTGGGGAGTGCGCAAGGGCAAGGTCAACATGGCCAAAAACAATCTCAACATCGTTGAACTCAGCGCCAGGCAGCAGGAACTCGCCGTTGAGGAGGAGGTTGTTATGACCGTTAGCGATTTCAATATCCAGCAGCAGCTGGTGGCGTCGGCGCTCGAGGCTCTCGACTTGGCCGACATGGCCTATGAACGCACCAAGCAGCGGTTCATTATAGGCAAGGCCGACCTCAACTCCCTGACTCTTTCCCAGTCGCGCCAGCAGAGCGCCAACTCCAATTATATCCGCGCACTGCAGAATTATTGGCTCAGCTACTATAAGCTGCGCAAACTGACTCTCTATGATTTTGACTATAACAGGGAAATAGAAATCGAATGAAGTCGCGCTCGTTTTCCATAATCGTTATTTTCATAGCGCTGGCAATGCTTGGCTGCGCGTTGATTCCGCGTTTGCCGGTGAAGCTGATGCCGTCGCGGACGCTGCCGCGCCTGGGCGTTTCGTTTTCGATGTCCAATGCGTCGGCCAGAGTTGTGGAGAGCGAGGTTACGAGCAAACTCGAATCGATGCTCGCCCGCATATCGGGCGTGAAGGAGATTTATTCATCATCCTCCAACGGTTATGGGTATATTAACCTCGGCTTCGACCGGAACACGGACATGCAGCAGGCGCGTTTCGAGGCCTCGGCTATTATCCGTCAGGCATGGTCGCAACTGCCCGCCGGAGTTTCTTATCCGGCAATATCGCCGGCGCACACCGTCAAGCAGTCGTCGCGCCCGATTCTATCTTATGTAATAAATGCTCCGGGCGAGGCTTCGGCAATCATGCAGTATGCCGAGGAGAATATCAGGCCGGCGCTCGGTGTGATTCCCGGAGTTAACCGCGTTACTCTGAGCGGCGCAACGCCCAAGGAATGGCGCCTGACATACGACAGCGACCTGCTCCGCACGCACGGATTGACTCCGGCCGACATCGCCGCTGCCATAGCCGAGCAGACTTCCTCAAAATTTTTCGGCACCGCCATGACCGGCGGAGGCGAATGGCTCGCCGTTAGAAGCGTTATGGAGAACCGCGAGGAGTTCGACATTGCCAAAATCTATGTCACCACGCCCGACAGCGTTATGCTGCGTCTGAGTCAGCTGGTCACCGCCAGCCATGTTGACGCCAAACCTACAGGTTATTATCGCGTCAACGGATTGAATTCCATTTACTGCAACATCTATGCCGACGAGGATGCCAATCAGCTTGAGGTGGCTGCTGCCGTTAAGGCGACTGTTGCCAACCTCAGCTTGCCGGCGGGATATTCGCTGACTCTGAGCAGCGATGTGACGGAAGATATATCTTCCGAGCTTAACAAGATATATTTCCGTACCGGGCTGACATTGCTGATTCTGCTCGTGTTCGTGGCCTTGATAACGCTCAACCTGCGGTATATGGCAGTGATAACCGTTTCGCTGCTGTTGTCGCTGTGTGTATCGGTGATTTTCTATAACCTGGCCGGCATTGAGATTCAGCTTTATTCGCTGGCGGGTATAACTATTTCGCTCAACCTGATAATCGATAATCTCATAGTTGTCAGCGACCATTACAGGCGCAAGCGCGACCTGAGCGTGTTTACGTCGGTTCTGGCGGCTACGCTCACAACTATCGGCGCCTTGTCGATTGTTTTCTTCCTCGAAACCGAGCTGCGGCTGAATCTGCAGGATTTCGTTGCCGTGGTTATTATCAACCTGGCGGTTTCGCTCGCTTCGGCCTATTGGCTCGTGCCTGCGCTGATCGACCGCATAGGCGGTGAAGCTAAGGTGCGCAAGCGCCGGGTTCGGCGGCTGCGTGCCATAGCCCGTTTCAACCGGATTTATGGGGCGTATATCCGCTTTGGCCGGCGCTGGCGTTGGGCGCTGCTGGTGATTCCGGTTTCGGCTTTCGCGGGCTCGCTCTATTTGTTTGTTGAAAACGTTTACGAAGGCAGCTATTTCAGCCGCAAGGAGTTTGAACCTACGCTGCAGATTAGCGCGTCGCTCCCCAATGGCGCCACATTGGAGCAGATGAACGAACTGATAAAGAAAATGGAGGTGTTTCTGGCCGGCTATGGTGAAATCCGCCAGTTCCGCACGGATGTTTACTCTCCGCGCCGCGGCGACATTTCGGTCTCGTTTACCCGCGACGCCATTCGCAGCGGTTTTCCTTATCAGCTTAAGGCCGAGGTTATCCGCAAGGCTCTGAGCCTGGGTGGCGGCAGTTGGTCGGTTTATGGCCTTGAAGACCGCGGCTTCGACAATTCCGTACAGGAAACCTCCGGCAGCTATCAGGTCAAGATGTCGGGCTATAACTATGACGAGCTCGAGAGTCTGGCCGAGCAGTTCCGCCGCCTGTTGCTCGAACACCGCCGCATCAAGGAAGTGACCATAAATTCAGAGTTCTCATGGGCTAAGGATGACTACACGGAATTCTATCTGAATCTCGACCGCGACGCTATGGCCCGTTGCAACATCAGCGTAGGCGCGCTTTATGCGGCTTTGTCGCCGGTTTTGGGGCGTGACTTTCAGTGCGGCACCACCGTAGGCACCGCTGAGCGCATTCTGATGAGCTCGCGCCAGGGCGACCGCTACGACGTTTGGGCGCTGATGAACATGCCGTTCGTTTCGGGCAACAAGACTTTCCGGCTGAACCAGTTCGCAACCATTGAGCAGCTCAATGCGCCGCGCTCCATTGCCAAGGAGAACCAGCAATATATCCTTTGCCTGCAATATGAGTATATCGGCTCATACATGCAGGGCCAGAAAGTGCTTGAAAAAGACGTTGAAGAGTTCCGCAAAACGCTTCCAATGGGCTATTCAATCAATATCCACAGCAGTTCTTACGGCTGGTCGCAGGCGTCGGCCAACAATTATTGGCTTCTGCTGCTCGTTGCAGTGATTATTTTCTGGATAACGGCTGTTCTTTTCAATTCCCTGAAGTGGCCGCTGCTGATTGTGCTTTCGATTCCGCTCAGTTTTATCGGGTTGTTTCTCGGTTTTTATTGGACTGGGATGAACTTCGACCAGGGCGGCTTTGCGGCTTTCGTGTTGCTTTGCGGCATAACCGTCAACGCCGCCATTTACCTCATCAGCGAATACCTCAGGTGCGGAAGCTATATCCGCGCGTTCAATGCCAAGATTATTCCGATTTTCCTCACTGTTGTCAGCACCATTCTCGGCTTCATACCCTTTATGGTCGGGCCCGACAGCCCTGAGGCCTTCTGGTTCCCGCTCGCTCTCGGCACTATTTGCGGCCTCGCAACCTCGCTGCTGGCCCTCATCCTCTTCCTTCCGCTCTATCTGCCGCGGGCTGCGAAGCCGGCGCTTTGATTATTCGCGAATAATCGCTAATTTTGCGGCATGAATGATGACTGCATGATTTCCGGGTTTGATCCGGCTGCCGGTGGTGAGGCGGCGTCTTTTGCCATAGACTTCACCACGGCCCGTAGATTGCAGGGTGGGGGATCGACCTGCGATGCCTATGAGTGCACCGTTCAGCGGCGAAGGGTGTTTGTTAAGCGCCTGAAAGAGAAGTATCGCAATAATCCGCTCTATCGCGCGGCGTTCGACAAGGAGTTTGACCTCGGAGTGTCGCTCAGTCATCCGTCGCTGCCGCGCTATGTCGGTTTCGGCGGCGATTATATCGTTATGGACTTCATAGAGGGCGAAACCCTGGCCGGTTTGATTCAGCGCGGCGACCGGCGCCTTCGCAACAGGAAGTTCGTTAGCCGGCTGCTGCGCGAGCTGGTTGATGTTGTGGATTATCTGCATAACCGCAACATAGTTCACTGCGACATCAAGGCCGACAATATTATCATCTCGCCCTATGCCGACCGCCCCGCAACGCTGATTGACTTCGACAAGGCTTACTCTCCGTGGCTCGGGTCTACACACGGCGATGCCGTTAAGTATGGTTGCGACGGATGCGCCGACGGAGCCATCGATTTCAAGGGTGTCGCTATGATAGCCGATCGGCTTGGCCTGAAGCGCTTTGGCGCCGCTTGCTCCAAGCCTGGCGCATCGGCCGAATCTCTCAAAAGGTTGCTTGTTGATAGAACTCTGCCGTGGGCGTTGATTGTGCCGGCAGTCATTGGCGTTGTTGCGTTGACTGCGATAATATTATGGAACCGGCCCGTTTCTACCGATTCACTTCCTGTCGATTCACCTTCAATCCCCGCCACTGACTCAGTGTATGTCGCCTCCCCCGTGCCCGAAATCGACACTGCCTGGGTTGGCACAGTCATATCGAAGCATTTGGGCAATTACGACGCCTATAGGATGCAGGTCCTGGACACGATTAGCTGCGATACGCTGCCGCTTCGGGATAAAACTGATGCAATCAACAGATACTCGCTCAATTACCTGCAAGAAACCGGAAAGATACTCTCTGAGGTAATCGAACGTTATAGGGCACTGCCTGAGTCGGATGTGCAGATGGCGGTGAGAACGCACCCCGAATGGCTAAGGCTGCAAAATGAGGATTCTAAGATGAATGAGCGTTTGGCAGAGTTATATGCGTCTAAACGATCTCAACGCTCGTCAGACCGCCCTGCTTCGCCGCCTGATACGCTCCCAAGTGATTCCCTCCCCGCTCAACATCACTGATCAGCAATTCGAACCCCACGTAGAATCCGGCAATCATCACTATGTCGCCCTCCTGCAGCTTGCTGCCGTGCGATTCATCAATCCGATACTTATTTTCGCCGAGATAGCTGAGCAGCAGGATGCGGTTCGGCTGATAGGCGATGCGCACCTGTTCGCCCGTTTCGAGGTCGGCCGAGTCGATGCTCTCAACTGCTTCAAAGTCTGAAATATCGGAGTCTTCGCCCAGGTCTTTTGCAAGCAGGTTATAATTTGGATAGCCAAGATATTGCGCAATGATGTCGAGCGAGGCCCGGCGCGGGGCGTCAGCTCCCTTAACGAAGCCGAGCATACGCTTGAGCGTGGTCACTCCCAGAGTCTGGCCCGTGGCCTCCTGAATAGCCATAGCCAGCGCCTCGCACTGCTGCGGATACTCCAGCGGCGCCTTAAACTTCGCCAGAATCCTCTCTTTAATTCTATCTTTAAGCATAATCTATTCGCTGTGATTGTGGCTGCAAAATTAACCAATTCCCCGCATCTAAACAAATCCGGTTCTGAACGAAGTGAACGCCCGATTTTTAGGGTAGGCGAATTTTTATCCATAACTTTGCAATGGCAACGCAGAGGCCGCCGCAAATTATTACGCAAAATTCCCGGATAATTTTTTGTCGAATACGAAATTATGCGTAAATTTGCCGTGTCGAGTGCACTCCGACATGACATACTGAAAGCGTTTACTTAACGTTTCAGTTCTGACGTCTTGGAACTTCGCAACTTCCCTATACCCAGTCAGAACCGAAGCAACAGTAGATGCCGCATGGATATGTAGTATCATTACTTGAACTGACATATTCGCGTGGGCCTCTGCGTTGTTTCGTTCCTATTGGGCAGGCAGCGAAGGCCTCAAGACGTGGGAACGGACAGCAAGTACGGCACCACGCTTTTTTTTATATCCATACGTCCGCGAACAGGCAGCCACGAGGACAACATTATGATAACCAATTAGTCCTAATTTTATAACCATTTTAAATCATTTAACACAATGAAAAAAATTTTTTTGATTCTGGCAGTTTTGGCCGGTGGATGTCTTAGTGCTTTTTGCGAACCCCCTACAGGTTGGGATACCATGTATTTTAACCACGGAGAAAAAGAGTGGTGTTCTGCTTCGCTTGAAGGAGATTTTCAGGCTCAACTTGAAATTTATGCAGATGCAGTTGTAGTTTCCTATGAGGCACCGGCAAAAATCAAGGGTGACTTAACGCTCAAAGTCGGCGATTTTACAGTAAAAGGCAAGCAGGATGAGTATAAAACCGTTACATTCGTAGTAAAAGATAATGATTTATTAAGGAAATTTGTTTCTGCTATGGGTGATGGTTCAACTCCATTTGTAATTACTATCGGTGAGGAATCAAAAACAGCAAAACTTGATAAAGCGTCAGCCATGACATTCAAAAATGCCTATAGATGGATTAGAGAGATTCCTAATGCGATGAATTATGAATAACAAAATTCGTAAAGTATATAGATTTCATATTTAATAATTGGCCGGTTGTGGATTCATCGCAATCTACATCCGGCTTTTCAACTTTTTAGATTTTATGAAGATTAGAAACTTAAAAGGAGCAATGTGTGCATTTGCGCTGTCACTGCTCAGTTCATTATCGGTTTTTGCGCAGTTGGAAATTTCGCCTGATTCTTTGGAAAAGCTCATGAGTGCGCTGGTTGTTAACGAAGTAACGGAGTCCTATACTCCGGAAGAAATGAGAATACTTCCGTTGAAACGCCTAATAGATGAGTATACTCCCGAAAGCGTTATTAAGCAGCAGAATTTACGCTATAAGAACACTGTGCCCTGGCTGGACTCGGAAGGTAAAAAGGAAATCGGCAAAATTATGGTGTGTGAATCACCTCTCGACAATTATACCTATGGTATATTTATCGAGGATGTTGATAAATTCTTTGGTGCTCGCATGAAGATGAATGTTGACCCTATTACCGGTGATGAAACGCTAAATACCTCTACCTGGAATCAGAATCAAAGATTCTTTTGGAAGTATTGTAATGATGAGTATTCTGCAGTCGCTGATGGTAAGTCGCTGATACTATATTCTCCATACTCCCCCGGCGGAAAAGTGCCAACTAATGGAATTTCAAATGGTTATGGCTCGCCATATTATGTACTATACCATTTTATAATAGATTGGTACTATGATAGAATAGGTAAACAGAGTTTCCAATACGATTGGGATGAGTATAGAAATAACCCGAAAAAGTTCGCTATGTGGTTTTATATGCCCGAATATGGAGCTGTGAAACCATATTATAATAATATGGTTCCGGATTCATGCGCGTTTAACGGCAAGTTGTCCGGATTCGTACCATATGATGAATTTGCTATAAAACGCGATTTCCCTGTTATCAATAAAATTGTTGCAAAATATATTAAACCAACTGACAATCGGAGACGGTATTGTCTAAGCCAATTTGTAAGTATAGTAAATAACGATGGTTCAAAAACCGACATTGAAGTTCATATTGATAATAAGATTAAATCAGTAAGTAAGGACAAAAACATTGTAACGATTGCATTAAATGAGCAGGATACGCTTCGTTACTCTACTTTTGCACGGGCGCCATTTGCAATGAAATTTAAGAATAGTGACGTTTCAATTGATTATAATCGGCAAACCGAGAAATGTGATATTACTGTACTAAAGGAATTTACGATCAAACCGGAATATGATGGTCATAGTTTAGGTGAGGTCCCGGTTCCAGTTGGATCAAAATTGGGCGTTGGAATGTTGAATCTTTGGAGTGAGATACCGTATTCGTTTCTTAAGAATTCTCCTTCTGAATTTTCAGGAATTGGTGATATTCTTAGAGAAATAAGTGAAATTTATAATAACGGAGAAAAAGTATTCTGGTGTAACAGCAATCGTGTATGGTATTGGAAAGATGGTGCCAATATGTTAGCGAGGAGTAAAGCCAAAGAGGCTCAAGAACGTAAGGCTGCAGAACTACCTATCTACAACGCATATTGCAACAAATATGGCAAACGTTATGTTGACGCAATAATGAATGATAAACTCCTGGTTGGAACGCCAATATCACTGATAAAGGAAGTGCTTTCTTGCAATATGAAAACTCAATCATCATCAGCTCAATTTTATAA
>CAMWSP010000031.1 GCA_947176935.1 uncultured Porphyromonadaceae bacterium
CTTCTCCTAAGATGAAGGCGCACTGGCCGACGAAGCCATGATAGGCGACAAGACGGATCAGAAAAATGACGACGACAAAGACTCCGACAAAGATAAGAAAAAGAAAGTAGAACCGCTGGAATTCGACCTGCCGAACGCAAAATACCGCATTGTGCGCCTAACTCCCGGCGCCGGTTCCTATGCCGACTATATGCTCAACAACGAAGGCACCAAGTTCTACTATCTCTCAGGCGGTGACCTTTGGGAAAAAGATATCCGCAAGGGCAACACCAGAGTGCTGACCAAAGGCGCCGGCTATAGCTCGCTGGTTCCCGACTCGAAGGGTCAGAACGTGTTCCTGGGCGGTTCGGGCATCTACAAGGTGAACCTGGCTAACGGCAGCAAGGAAAAAGTTGAATTCGCCGCCGAGCGCGAATACTCGCCCGCCGCCGAACGCGAATACATGTTCGACCACATGCACAATCAGGTCAAGAACAAGTTCTATGACCCGAAACTCCACGGCGTTGACTGGGACTTCTACGGCAAAGTATACCGCCGCTTCCTCCCCCACATCGACAATGGCTATGACTTTGCCGAACTCCTCAGCGAAATCCTCGGCGAACTCAACGCCTCCCACACCGGCGGACGCTACTATGCGCCCAACAATGCCCGCACAACCGCCACTCTCGGCGCGTTCTACGACCCCACCCATCAGGGCAAGGGCCTGAAAGTTGCCGAAGTAATCAACCGCGGCCCGCTCAGCGCCAAGAGCGCCGACATCAAGCCCGGCGACGTTATTCTGGCAATCGACGGCACAACCATCGAACCGGGTGCCGACTATTTCCCCCTGCTCGAAGGCAAGTCAGGCAAGCGCGTGCGCCTCACCGTGAAGCGCAAGGGCGGCAAGACCGAAGACGTCACCGTCAAGCCCGTCAGCTCCGTCAGCTCGCTGCTCTATCAGCGCTGGGTTGAACGCAACCAGGCCATAGTCGACAGCGTCAGCGGCGGCCGCATTGCCTACGTTCACGTTCAGGGCATGGACTCGCCCTCGTTCCGCACCGTGTTCTCCGAACTGCTCGGCAAATACCGCAACCGCGACGCCGTTGTTGTCGACACCCGCTGGAACGGCGGCGGCTGGCTCCATAACGACATTGCCCAGCTGCTCTCCGGCCGCGAATACGTGCGCTTCAACCCGCGCGGCCGCTATATCGGCTCCGAGCCCTTCACCCAGTGGACCAAACCGTCGGCCATGCTTATCAACGAAAGCAACTATTCCGACGCCCACGGCACTCCGTTCGTCTACAAGACTCTCGGCATCGGCAAACTCGTTGGCGCCCCCGTGCCCGGCACCATGACCGCCGTTTGGTGGGAAACCCAGGTCAACCCCTCGATCGTTTTCGGCATTCCGCAGGTAACCACCATGGACATGCAGGGCAACGTTCTCGAAAACACCCAGCTCAACCCCGACATCACGGTCTACAACAACCCGGCTGAAGTTATGCGCGGCCACGACGCCCAGCTCATCGAAGCCGTGAAATCGCTGATGAACAAAGAATGAACAACCCCTTCGACAGCAAGCCGCTCTACGTCATGGCCAAGCCCGCCGGCTCGGCCTGCAACCTGGCGTGCTCCTACTGCTACTACCTCGACAAGCGCCGGTTCTACGGTGAAGAGACGTGCAATAAGCCCTTTATGAGCGACGAAACGCTTGAACTCTACATCAAGCGCTATTTCGAAGCCCAGACGGCCAGCGACGTCAACTTCACCTGGCACGGCGGCGAGGCCCTGCTGCGACCGCTGTCGTTCTATAAAAAAGCACTCGAACTCCAGAAAAAATATGCCGGAGGGCGCCGGGTGCTCAACTGCCTGCAAACCAACGGCACGATGCTCACCGAGGAATGGTGCAGATTTCTGCGCGATAACCAATGGCTCGTTGGCATCAGCATTGACGGCCCGCAGGAGTTCCACGACGAATACCGCCGCTCGCGCGACGGCAAGCCGTCGTTTCTGCGCGTCATGAGCGCAATCCGAATGCTCAACGCCCACGGCGTGGAGTGGAACGCCATGGCCGTTATCAACGACTATAACGCCGACCACCCCGAAGAATTCTATGAGTTCTTCAAGTCAATCGGCTGCCGCTACATCCAGTTCGCCCCCATAGTGGAGCGCCTCACCGACGCCGACGACATTGCCTCGCCCATCGAATCGGGCAAACTCGCCGACTTTTCGGTCAGCCCCGAGCAGTGGGGTGAATTCCTCTGCCGCCTCTTCGACCTCTGGATTAAAGAAGACGTTGGCAAAGTGTTCATCCAGCTGTTCGACTCCACGCTGGCCAACTGGTGCGGAGTGCCCCCCGGAGTGTGCTCGCTCGACAAGGAGTGCGGCCACGCCGCCGTTATGGAACACGACGGCAACGTTTACTGCTGCGACCACTTCGTGTTCCCCGAATATTTCCTGGGCAACCTGCGCGACAAAACTTTCATTGAAATGATGACCTCGCCCAAGCAGCTGCGCTTCGGCGCCGCCAAGCGCCTGACCCTCTCAAAGCAGTGCCGCGAGTGCAAATGGCTCTTTGCCTGCAACGGCGAATGCCCCAAAAACCGCATTGCCCGCACCGCCGCCAACGAGCCCATCAACTATCTCTGCGCCGGCTATAAGCGCTTCTTCGCCCATGTGGCCCCTTATATGGACTACATGCGCGACCTGCTCAAAGCCGGTCTGCCACCCGCCGACATAATGTCACACCTTCCCCTGAATCAACAACCCAAATCTTGATGAAGAATATCCGGAATTTTTGCATAATCGCCCATATCGACCACGGCAAGTCAACTTTGGCCGACCGCCTGCTCGAATACACCAAAACCGTGAGCCAGAAGGACATGGAAGCCCAGGTTCTCGACGACATGGAGCTGGAGCGCGAGCGCGGCATAACAATCAAGAGCCACGCCATTCAGATGGACTATGAGCTCGACGGCCAAAAATACGTTCTGAACCTCATCGACACTCCCGGACACGTTGACTTCTCCTATGAGGTCAGCCGCTCAATAGCCGCCTGCGAGGGCGCGCTGCTGATTGTCGACGCCAGCCAGGGCATACAGGCCCAGACCATTTCGAACCTCTACATGGCTATCGACAACGACCTGGAAATCATTCCGGTGCTCAACAAGTGCGACCTCGACTCGGCCAAGCCCGAAGAAGTGGAAGACCAGATAGTCGACCTGCTCGGATGCGACCCCGACGACATTATCCGCGCTTCGGGCAAAACCGGCATGGGCGTGCCCGAAATTCTCCGCGCAATCATCGAGCGCATCCCCGCGCCCGAAGGCGACCCCGAAGCCCCGCTGCAGGCGCTGATTTTCGACTCGGTGTTCAATCCGTTCCGCGGCATCATAGCCTACTTCAAGGTGGTCAACGGCACCCTGCGCACCGGCGACTTCGTGAAGTTCGTGTCGACCGGCAAGGAATACCACGCCGACGAAATCGGCATTCTGCGCCTGAACATGGAGCCCCGCAAGGAAATCTCGGCCGGCAACGTGGGCTACATCATTTCCGGCATCAAAACATCGAAGGAAGTCAAGGTGGGCGATACGATAACCCACGTTGAACGCCCCTGCGCCGCCGCTATCGACGGCTTCGAGGAAGTCAAGCCAATGGTGTTCGCCGGCGTCTATCCCATCGAAACCGAAGACTTCGAAAACCTGCGCTCGTCGCTCGAAAAACTGCAGCTCAACGACGCCTCGCTCACCTTCCAGCCCGAAAGCTCCGTGGCCCTCGGCTTCGGCTTCCGCTGCGGCTTCCTGGGGCTGCTCCACATGGAAATCGTTCAGGAACGACTCGACCGCGAGTTCGACATGAACGTGATAACCACCGTGCCCAACGTAAGCTATCGCGTATTCGACAAAAAAGGCAACATGACCGAGGTGCATAACCCGGCCGGACTCCCCGACCCCACCCTCATCGACCACATCGAAGAGCCCTATATCCGCGCCAGCGTGATAACCGCCTCCGAATTCATCGGCCCGATCATGACGCTCTGCCTGGGCAAGCGCGGCGAACTGGTCAAGCAGGAATATATTTCCGGCAACCGCATGGAAATGATTTTCGACATGCCCCTGGGCGAAATCGTTATCGACTTCTACGACAAGCTGAAATCCATTTCGAAAGGCTACGCTTCGTTCGACTATCACCTCCACGACTTCCGCGAAAGCAAACTCGTTAAGCTCGACATTCTGCTCAACGGCGAAAGCGTTGACGCGCTGTCGACCCTTACGCACGTCGACAACTCCGTGACCTTTGGCCGGCGCATGTGCGAAAAGCTCAAGGAACTGATTCCGCGCCAGCAGTTCGACATTGCCATCCAGGCGGCCATCGGCGCTAAAATCATTGCCCGCGAAACCATCAAGGCCGTGCGCAAAGACGTTACCGCCAAATGCTACGGCGGCGACATTTCGCGTAAGCGCAAACTGCTCGAAAAGCAGAAAAAAGGCAAAAAGCGCATGAAGCAGATCGGCTCCGTCGAAGTTCCACAGAAAGCCTTCCTTGCAGTGCTCAAACTCGACTGATTCCAACCCGAATAACTTTAACTACTAATAATCATAGAGACTACACCAATGAACGACATTGATTGCGAAGAAGCCCCGCAGAAACCCTCGGGCCCCGAAATCAACAATATGCCCCACCGCGTATTCTTTGCGGCGCGCAAAACCATCGCCGCCCACGCAACCGGCGGCAACCTGCTGATTCTGGCAACTATCCTGGCGCTTATCGTGGCCAATATTCCCGGAATCAACCAGACCTACCTGAACTTCTGGACTCAGGAAGTGCGCCTGCAGTTCGGCAACTTCAACCTCTTTTCCCACTCGGGCCACCCCATGGACCTGCTCGCCTTCATCAACGATGCGCTCATGGCGGTGTTCTTCTTCACCATCGGCCTTGAAATCAAGCGCGAGGTGCTCGTTGGCGAACTCGCCTCGTTCCGCCAGGCGCTGCTCCCCATCGTTGGCGCCTGCGGCGGCATGATTGTGCCGGTGATTATCTTCTTCGCCCTCGCCAAAGGCACCGACTATGCCGGCGGCTCGGCAATCCCCATGGCAACTGACATAGCCTTCTCCCTTGGCGTGCTCGCCATGCTCGGCGCCCGTGTGCCCATTGCCCTGAAGGTGTTCCTCACCACTCTGGCCGTGGTCGACGACCTGGGCGGCATCATCGTTATCGCCGCCTTCTACTCCGGCAACCTTCACCTGCAGCTGCTGCTCTACGCCGCAATCCTGCTGGCCGTGCTCTATCTGGGCGGCATGTTCCAGATTCAGTCTAAAGCCTTCTATCTGGTCATCGGCGTTGCCGTTTGGTTCCTCTTCCTCAATTCCGGCATTCACCCCACCATTGCCGGTGTGCTCGTGGCCTTCTGCGTTCCCGCCAAACCGGTCTACGCGCCCGTGAAATACATTCAGAAAATCCGAACCGCCATTGGCCATTTCAACTGCGAAGACGATGAAGAGCTGACCAAAAAGTCAATCCTTTCGCCCGAACAGATGAACTGGCTCAAAGAAGTGGAATCAAGCTCCGACAAAGTCATTTCCCCTCTGCAGGACCTCGAAGACTCGCTCACTCCGCTGGTCAACTACTTCATAGTTCCGCTCTTCGCCTTTGCCAACGCGGGCATATTCCTGCTCGGCATGGACCCGGCCTCGATTTTCGAAGGCGTATCGCTCGCCATTATCTGCGGCCTGTTCTTCGGCAAATTCCTCGGCATACTCTCCTTCAGCTGGCTCTGCATCAAACTCAAGCTCGCCCCCATGCCCAACCACTCCAACTGGAACAGCTTTGCCGCCGTTTGTATGCTCGGAGGCATCGGCTTCACCGTTTCGCTCTTCATTGCAACCCTCAGCTTCCCCAACGCCGCCCAGGCCGATTTGCTCAACCATGCCAAACTCGGCATCGTTGTCGGCTCCATAATCTCCGGCATTGCGGGCTACCTGTGGCTGCGCGTGGCCTTGCCTAAAGAGCCGGTCGAAACCGAAGAAAACGAATGAAATTCAACCCAATAGGTCAATATATGTTTTCTAACATATCCAAAAAGTTGCATAACTGAATGAAAATTCCCAACTTTGCAGTGTAAGAAATCATTCAATCTTTTTTACCTTAAATATTGTACCTATTTGGAAACATTCATGCGGGAGAGCTTGCGAAAGCTCTCCCGCATCAACATTCTCCCCACCCCAACCAAACAATTCCGTATATCGACCTCACGTTATTTTACCAAAATGTCGTGGAGCGGTCGTAACCTTTCCATCGGCAAAGTTTCACAAAATATTTGAAAGCGAGCGGGAGAACAAGTTATTAAGAGGTTGTCTCAAAAATTGAAATCTAAGTACGGGGCCGGATGGGGATATCAGAAACTCCAACATTGTGTACGCGCCGCGTACACTTTTAGTGAGGAAGAAATAATGTACGCAGTGCGTACACAATTAAGTTGGACACATTTAAGGTCTTTAATGTCGGTTCCTAATGCTCTCGCCCGCCAATTTTGTAGAGGGTATCGAAAGCGTCGGTGCCGTCGGTGCGGTGTTAGTGCAGGTATTTTTCATCGTGTCGCATTAGGTTTCTTTCTACGAAAGCGCTACGCGATGACCGAGGTACACGGCGTCAACATGTCAAACGAGATGATGACCAACAAATCGTTCCGCGAGCGTATGGGCGTTGAGGAAAAGAACTATCCGATGGTTTCTATCGTAATTCGAGAAGCGGTAAAGAGAGGGCTCATAAAAGTTGGTACGCCAGAAGGGACCAACCGCCGCGATGTCGCTTATATTCCCTCATGGGGATAACCAATTTCATGTAATTTCATGTAATTGAAACGACTGAATTCGTAGTAAGTCGAATTTATCCCTGACGAGATACGCTTGATGTTCAGCGCCTTACCTCAAATTAGTTCATGCGGTGGACATGTAATGGTCATGTAATTAAACGCGCTTGGTTGGGTTGACTGTGTGGTGTGTATACACTTACTATCAATTTCATCATTTTCCCGAAACCGGGAAGATTAGTGAAGGAGGGTTTCCATGCCGATTTTTAGCGGGGTCATTCCTAAGGACTCGTAGAATTTCATGGCGCCGGGATTGCAACACCACACATTTAAGGTAATGTTGTAGAAGCCGTTCTCTTTGGCATAGTTCTTTACGGCGTTAAAAATCGTTTGACCTACGTGGTTGCCACGATGGTTTTCGTCAACACACAGGTCGTCGATATAGAGGGTCTTAACAGGAGCCATGTTGTTGCTCTCGGAATGGTCTTCAACAACGCAGAAACAGTAGCCGGCAAGTTGACCGCAGGAATCGACGCCTACGAATATAGGAGTAGCCTGATTATCGATTATCTTTTTCAGACTTTCCACGTCGTATTTTGTGTGACCATGTCGGAATAAATCAGGTCGCCCGTCAGCATGAACATCGTTGACTTGACGCAGAAGATTCATAATGGAGGGAATGTCGCTTTCTTTAGCTTGTCTGATATTTATTTCCATAAATTATTCGTGGGTTATAAATTTACTACGGTGATGCCGGCGCCGCCGAGGCGAACGTCTTCGTCGGCAAAGGAGCTGATGCCGGAAACGGTTGAGAGGTAGCCGCGGATGGCCTGGCGCAGGGCGCCGGTGCCGGTGCCGTGGAGAATACGCACGCGCCCGGCGCTGAAACGGATGGCGTCGTCGATGAAATAGGTAACGGCCTGCAGCGCTTCGTCGGCTCTCATGCCGCGCACATCGATTTCCTGCTTGAAGTCCAGGCGACGCGAATGGTGCTGGTCGGCAGTTGCCATGGCCACCTGAGTGGGCGTGTCGACCTTGGGGCGCTGAATGGTGTGGCGCAGGCGCTCGAGTTTCACCGTTGTGCGCAGCATGCCGAAGCTGACCGTTGCATTCTTGCCCTGGATTTCCAGCACCCGTCCGGGCATTTCCTGACCTTCGAGCTTAACGTAGTCGCCCACCTCAATCGGTTTGGTCTGTTCAGGAGCTTTGGGTTTCGGCGCCTTTTTCGATTTCGGCGCTTTTTTCAGCAGCGGATGGTCGGGCTCGGCGGTTTGCAGACGCTGCTGCTCGGTTTGCAGGTCGCTGCGCAGGCGGCGGGTGGTTTCGCGGTCGGCCTGCGCCAGACGGATTTCATGGATGGTGCGTTCTATGGCGGCATTGGAGCCTTCGACTATGCGGCGGGCCTGCTCCTTGGCATCGGCCAGGATTTCGCGGCGGTGGGTGCGCAGTTCGTCGGCCTTGGCTTCATAGTCGGCCAAAACGTTTTCGATTTTCTTTTCTTTCTGGCGGATTGCAAGGCGTTTGTTTTCCCAGTAACGGCGGTCGCGCGCAATGTCGAGCAGATATTTGTCGATGTTCACATAGTCCGACCCCACAATCTCTTTGGCTTGGTCAACTATATCGGCCGGAAGCCCGATTTTGCGGGCAATTTCTATGGCGAACGATGAGCCGGCGGTGCCGACAACGAGCTTGAACATCGGCTCCATGCGCTGGCGGTCGTAGAGCATCGAACCGTTCACCAGTCCGGGCGTTTCCTCGGCCAGCTGCTTGAGGTTCTGATAGTGGGTGGTGATAACGCCCCAAAGGCCCAGCTGCGCGAAGCGGGCGAGTATGGCCTGGGCTATGGCGCCGCCGATGAGCGGCTCGGTGCCGGTTCCGAATTCGTCGATTAGCACCAGCGTCGAATCGTTGCCCCGGGCCATGAAGTGCTTCATGTGGGTCAGGTGCGACGAGTAGGTCGACAGGTCGTTCTCGATGCTCTGGTCGTCGCCGATGTCAATGAAAATGCTCTCGAAAATTCCCATGTGGGAGTTCTCGTAGAGGGGCGGCAGGATGCCGCACTGAGTCATGTATTGAACTATGCCCACGGTTTTGAGCGTCACCGATTTGCCGCCGGCATTAGGGCCGGAAACAATCAGCAGGCGCTCCGCCGGAGTCAGATGAATGTCGAGCGGAACTATTTCCTTTCCCTGCGCCCGCAGCGAGGCAAGCAGACCCGGATGGCAGGCGTGATACCACTCCATTTCCGGCTCTTTGCTCAGATGGGGCATGTGAGCGTCGATATCGCGTGCGTAGAGCGCCTTGGCATGGATGAAGTCGAGTTCGGCGGCCACGGTGCAGGAGTCGAGTATCGACGGAATCGAAGGGCGCAGCTCGGCCGTCAGGGCCATCATTATGCGGGCAATTTCGCGTCGCTCCTCAATCTGCAGTTCGCGCAGGCGGTTGTTGGTCTGCACCACCTCGGCCGGCTCTATAAACAGGGTTTTGCCCGATGCGGATTCATCATGGACAATGCCCTGAATCTTGCGCTTATACATCGGCGAAACCGGCAGCACCATGCGGCCGTCGCGCACCGAAGGCGTAACGTCTGACTCAATATAGCCCTGCGCAACCGCTTCGGCCATTACCCGGCGCATGGCCGAGGCTATGGCGCCCTGGGCGCGACCCAGTTCGCGGCGAATGTCGGCCAGCTCGGGCGATGCCGAGTCGAGCACGTTGCCATAGCGGTCGATAACGCGGTCAATCATTCTGACCAGCTCCGGGAAATGGCCCAGCGTCGAGGCTATGACGGCCAGACGCGGATAGAGCTGCGCGTTATCCTCGCCCGCAAAAAAGGCGGCGATGTCGGTGAATGCAATCAGGGCGTTGCGCGTGGCGGCAAAATCTTCGGCGCTGAGAAAAGTGCCGTCGATACGCACAGCCGCCAGCGGGCGGCGTATGTCGCCCACCCTGCCCAGCGGCAGTTCGTCGGAGCCGGAGGTGATAATGGCCAACATCTCGGCCGTGGCCTCCAGCGCCGACGCAACGGCGCCACAGTCGGCCGAAAAAGCAATCGCCCCGGCGGCGAAATCACGCCCCGGAGCAGTTAAACAACGTTGGGCTATCGCGCCTCTGACGGCGCTAAACCCAATTTTTTGCTCAAAAGATTCGGGATATACCATATTTGATAATCAAATCACTTAAAGAACGCGCGAGGCCAGAGCCTTGTCTGACGATGCCAGCTGGGAGCGGAATGCGTCGATATAGGCATCGGCAGCCAGCGAGTCGCCCTGCTGGCGCAGCTTCCATTCGCGCGATTTAACGGCCAGGAGCGCGGCGTGGATATCGCGCTCGGCAACGTAGTGAGCATCGCAAAAAGCCTGAGCATCAGCGCGGCCGCGTTCAATGGCGTCGGCCGGCAGCTCAATCTCTTTATCGGAGTTTGAACATGCACCCAGAGTCAGGCATATAACTAATAAGGAGAGAAGTTTACGCATAGGAACCGTTGATAATGTCGCGCACCTGCTCCATGAGCCAGCGCGGGGTTGAAGTTGCGCCGCAAATTCCCACGGTGTGGGCATCGCCCACGAGTTCGGGGGTCATTTCTGCGGCAGAAGATATGAATATTGTTCGCGGATTTTCGTCGCGGCAGCGCTCGAACAAGAAGTGACCGTTGGAACTCTTGCGGCCGGCAACGAAAATAATAACGTCGTGGGCGCGGGCAAACTCCCGCAGTTTATCCACCCGGTTGGCCACCGAGCGGCAAATGGTGTCGAACGAGCTGAATTCCACCCCGGGATTCATCCGCCGGGCCAGGTGGTCGGAAATCTGGCGGAGGCCGTCGAGGCTCTTGGTGGTCTGCGAGTAGAGCAACGTTGGACGCGACGGGTCCACGGCCTCGAGGTCGGCCGGAGTTTCTACAACGCGGGCATTGCCGTCGGTTTGACCGAGCAGCCCGTTGACTTCGGCGTGGCCATGCTTGCCGTAGATAACAATCTGCGGATTGCCGGGTGAATCGTAGGCCGCCTTGATGCGCTGCTGCAGTCGCAAAACCACCGGACAGGTGGCATCGATAATCTCTATTGAGTTGCGGCGCGCGGTTTCGTAGGTCGACGGCGGTTCGCCGTGGGCACGCAGCAACACCTTGACGTTGCGCAGCCGTGCCATATCCTCATGCGAAATGGTCTGCAATCCGAGAGCTCCCAGGCGGTCAACCTCGTCGGAGTTATGCACGATATCGCCCAGGCAATAGAGCTTGCCCGACTGGCGGAGCTCATCTTCGGCCATGGAGATTGCGCGCGTAACCCCGAAGCAGAAACCGCTGTCGGAATCAATCTCTACCTGCGGCTTTTTCGTATTGGGCAATGAGCCAGTCATTTTGCTCGTCGATGGTCATTAAGGAGTTATCGAGGTCTATGGCGTCGGCGGCGCGGCGCAGCGGGCTCTCGGCGCGGGTGGTGTCGATCAGGTCGCGGTGCTCAACGTTGGCCAGCACTTCCTCATAGGTTGTTTGGCGGCCCTGCGCGGTCAGTTCCTTGAATCGGCGGGTTGCGCGCACTGCGGCCGGCGCGTTTACAAAGATTTTCAGCTCGGCAGAGGGGAACACCGTGGTGCCGATGTCGCGGCCGTCCATAACTATGCCTTTCTGCTCGCCGTAGGCTCGCTGGCGGTCGACCAGATCGCGGCGAACGGCAGCTATGGCGGCTATGGTGCTCACATGGGCGCTGACCTCCATGCCGCGAATCTGCGCTTCAACGTCGGAGCCGTTGAGCAGGGTGCGCTGGCCGGCGGGGGTAACGGCGAAGTCAATCGTGGTGGCGGGCAGGGCGGCAATCAGCGACGTTTCGTCGACCGAGCCGTCGGCGGCAATGAATCCGTTCTGCATGGCCAGCAGAGTCACGGCGCGATACATGGCGCCGGTGTCGACATAGCGATAACCGATTTTCTGCGCCAAAGCCTTGGCCATTGTGCTTTTGCCGGTCGAGGAATAGCCGTCGATGGCAATTATGATAGGTTTTAAGCTCTTAGAACTCATATAGGTTGGTTGTGAGATTTATCATGAAAGTAGCGGCGCTCTTGTGGGGCTGCGCAAAGGCTATGCCCACACCGAAATTGCGCACCTTGAGGCCGGCGCCTATCGAGAAGCCCGACAGGAAATTGCGGTGGTAGGTGGCCATGTCGGTTTTCATCTTGTGGTTATAGGCGAGGTTGAAATAGAGCCGCTCGGTCGGCTTCCATTCCACGCCGAAAATCAGGTGGCGAAACAGATTGCTGCCGAATTTATCAACTTTTTCGCTGCCGGTTTCCGTGTCGGTGTGCTTCCAATAGGGCAGATGCCATTTGGTCAGGTTCCATGCCGTTATGTTGAGATATATCGGCGACCGGCCCAGCGCTTTGGTCCAGCCGAGGCGAACGTCGATGGGCAGCTTGTCGGCCTGGTCATTGAATTTCTTGACCTGGCCGCCGAGATTGGAAATCACCAGCGAGAGCGACGAATCATAGTCCGGGTCGAAATAATTCACGCCCAGGTCGGTGGCAATGGCCAAGGCGTTATAGCCGGCATAGTTGGAGTAGAGGAAACGCAGGGCAATGCCGCCGCGCCATTTCTCGCCGATGTTGTGGGAATAGGCGGCCGAAAAGGCCATGTCCATCGGCGAGGTCGAACCGGTTATTGTGCCGTCGGGCAGAGCGGTTTTTATCGAGCCGTAGCCGAAATAGTGAACGCCTATGCTCCAGGCGCCGTTGTCGCCGGTAGCGGAGGCGAATTTGGCCGACGCGAAATTAGAGCCGCCAACGTAGCGCATGTATCCTACGCCTACGTTGTGCGACATTTCCGGGCCCAGCAACGCCGGGTTCTGGTCGGTGGTCATAACGTCGTCGCCATCAACCGTGGAGATGTTGACTCCGCCCAGACCATATATGCGCGTCGAGCCGCTTATGTCCAGAAAGTTATAGGCAGTCTGCCCCCCGATTTGCGCCCGGAGGCCCACTGCCGCCACCAGAGCAAGCAGCAGAACGAAAAGTCTGCAATTTCTTTTATTCACATTTAACTAACGCAGCCGCGGCCGAATTATTGCCTGCAATCCCTACAAAGCCCTTTGAGCATAAAATTTACCGAGTGCACATCGAAGCCGTCGGGCACCGAAACCTGCGGAATCACTTCACTGTCAAGGCAGAAAACGCGGTGGCACTTTTCGCAATAAAAATGCGGATGCTCATCGTTGAGCTCATGGTGGTCGTGGCTGTGGCAGAGCTCATATTTGGTGATTCCGCGCCCGTCTTCGAGCAGGTGCACCAGGTCGTGGTCGGCAAAGAGGGTCAGAGTGCGCGAAATGCTCGAGCGCTCCAGGGTTTGCAGCTCGGTTTCCAGCTCTATCAGGCTCACCGGCGCATGCGCGGCAAGCAGCGCCCGCAAAACGAGCATACGGTTGGCGGTTACGCGCACGCCGGCATCTTCCAGAATCTTTTCTTCCTGTATCATAGTGCGGTTCAACGGGGAATGGAGCGCCATCGGGCCAGCAGCGCCGAAAAATCGTCGGGCAGCGGAGCGGTGAAAAACATCTCCTGCCCCGTGCGCGGATGAACGAAGCCGAGCGTGCGGGCATGGAGCGCCTGGCGCGGGCAGGCCTCGAAACAGCCGTCGATGAAGCGCTTGTAGGTCGACGAAGGAACGCCGCGCAAAACCTTGTCGCCGCCATAGCGGGCATCGTTGAAAAGCGGATGCCCCAAATGGCGCATGTGAACGCGAATCTGATGCGTGCGGCCGGTTTCGAGCACGCAACGCACCAGCGAAACGTGGGTCAGCGGCTCTATGACCTCATAGTGCGTAACGGCGTGCTTGCCGTTGGGGTCGTCGGGCGGCAACACCGTCATCTGCAGGCGGTCTTTGGGATTGCGGCCAATCAGGGTGTCGACTGTGCCGCTCTCGGGGTTCGGTATGCCCCACACCAGCGCCTGATATTCTCGCTTGGTGGTCTTGGCAAAAAACTGCGCCCCCAGGTGGGTTTTGGCCTCGGGCGTCTTGGCCACGACGAGCAGCCCCGATGTGTCCTTGTCGATTCGGTGAACCAGCCCCAGGCGCGGGTCGCTCACGTCGTAGTCGGGGTTATCCTTGAAGTGCCAGGCCAGGGCGTTGACCAGCGTGCCCGTGTAGTTGCCGTGGCCGGGATGCACAACGAGTCCGGCCGGTTTGTTGACAACCAGAACCGTGTCGTCCTCATAAACTATGTCGAGCGGAATATCTTCGGCTATGATTTCATTTTCATAGCGAGGGCGGTCCATCACAATCTGCACAACGTCGAACGGCTTGACGCGATAGTTGGCCTTCACCGGCCTGCCGTTAACCAATATGCAGTCGGCATCGGCCGCCTGGCGGATGCGCGAGCGCGAGGAACCGTGCATTCTGTCGACCAGAAACTTATCCACGCGCAGCAACTCCTGGCCCTTGTCGGCCACAAAGCGGAAATGCTCGTAGAGCTCACGCCCGTCGAGCACCTTGATGACCGGCGAGTCCGACTCGTCGTCGAGCAGTTCGTCGGAAATGTCGGCGCCGTCAGTCGTCATAAATCGAAGTTTCGAAATCGTCGGCTACTTCCACCTCGGTGTAATCCTCAATGGTGTCGGCCGGCGTTTCGCCGTAGCCTTCGCCGACTTCAATAACTATGGTCGAGGTCAGGGGGAGTTTGGTGCCGGCGCGCAGGGTAACGCCCATGCTCTTAACCGCGAGCACCAGGTCGCGATAGTCCGACGGAACGCGCACTTCGCGAATATCTTTAAATCCCATGGATTCGAGCGAGGCGCGCGCCTGGCGAACGGAGCAGCCGACCAACTCGGGCAACGTTACCTGGCGCGGCGACATGGCGTTGATGGTCAGATAAACCGTGCGGCCCGGCTTCACGCGGTTGCCGGCCGGCGGAACCTGCTCGACTATGGCACCGCGCTCGCAGGCGGAATCATAAACGGAGTCGACCACCTCGGTCAGCAAATCGCTGCTGCTGAGAATTCGGCGCGCCTCGGCCACGCCCATATGGCGCACTTCGGGAACCACGCGGACCTCGCCGTGGGCGGTCCAGACGTTCAACGCAAACATAACGCCGCAAACCAACACAACCGCCACCGCAAACATCAGCAGCAGGTTGGTCACTATCGGGTGCTTCTTAAAAAATTCCATAGGAGGAGGGGATTAAAAAAAGGCGGGAGGCCGTTGACTGCGGACCTCCCGTTGATGCCTTACTTACGGATGCCGAGCTCTTTCTGAGCAATGATGGCGCGGTAGCGGTTGATGTCCTTGCGAATCAGATAATCCAGCAGGCGACGACGCTTACCAACCAGCTGCTTCAGGGCGCGGGCCGTAGCATAATCTTTGTGATTTGACTTCAGATGTTCAGTCAAATGAGCAATACGGACCGAGAACAATGCTATCTGGGCCTCAGGGGAACCAGTATCAGTCTTACCCTTACCGTATTTCTCAAAGATTTCAACTTTTTCGTCAGAATTAA
>CAMWSP010000032.1 GCA_947176935.1 uncultured Porphyromonadaceae bacterium
CCCTTGATATTATATATAGGTTGCGCATTGGGGCTCGCGGTTGGGAATGGAGCAGTCCGTCCATATTGATAATATAGACCAAATGTTTTCCTGCGTAACACTATTTCCTCCGGAGTGGCTTTATCGGGAAGTTTACCGTTACTATTCAATAGCTCCTGGTATGGAGGTTCGGCGGTAAGTGCTCCAAGATTTCGGTCCATGAGATAGGCCGTCGGGAAGGGTTCTATAGAGAGGTTTTTATAGTATCGTTGCACCTGTCCTCCTATAACATTATAGGATTTTTTATTGTAGCCCCAATGGAGGGGAACGTCTAACTCTCGACCCGGAATTTCAACCCCGGGGTTATATTCGGTGATCCAGATATGCCAGGTCCACATGTACTCCCTTTTATCCGGAGCGGGTATTTCATTTTCAGGAACCTTCTTTCTTACTCCGATAATCACGTTGCCTTCACCGGTGCCGGTGGTGCGGAATGCGAAGCCTAACTCATTGCCTACGCCTTCAAACTTATCGCGTGCATCTAATGCATCATCTTCGACCACAGCGAAGTCAAGGATACGCAGCGGGGTATCCTGCCATATCACCTCGGCTACCCACTCCGTATCTTCTTCCAACATCATATCAGGCTCCCACATCTCCCAATAATCATTAATTTGATTCATGGGAACCCTGTAGGGGTCTTTAGTGTCTATCGGGAGCATATAGCAGTTGGATGGCGGAAGGTCAACATAAGTCGCCTCCTGAAACAACGGATGACCTTTAGGAAGCTTTTGTATGTCAGCCTTTATACTATAGTAATGGTTGGGCTCGAAATTGAATTGGTCAAATTCTCCTGTTTCCGCGTACTTCTCCGGATCAAATGATGGATACAGTTTAAACTCATATATCGTTTTGTCACCGATTGGTCCGTTCGATTTCGCCCCTCTGCATCCAATGGCGAAATATGTGGGATCTTCCTCTCTGACAGACTCATCCGCCGGTTCCGCGCCGGAGGATGCAGGATTGGGTTGGTAATAGTTTTCTTCCGGCAACCACACGTTGCAGGGAATCCAGAAGTCAAAACCATTTTTTATCAGCTCCAAAGCATCTTCTTGTTCGTCCTGAGTGTGTTGCTTCCAGTCGCGGCTTACCTGCTGTACATAATGAACGTTTTTTCCGTGTGGAAACAACTTCCCAAACGGAACATTGCGCCATTGCCAGTATTTGAAAACTAAATCATCCGTAAAATTCTCTAATTTGACATGTACCTTACATGCATTACGGATCAAGTCGACCGAAGGGTTCCACGTTTCAGGGTCTTTGGATATCTTGGTCCATCCGCTCATCAGCAGATATTTTTCAGGCTGTTGTATATCATTATTTACCGGGTAGAAGAAGTCCTGCTGATTGTGTAGGTCAAAGTCAAAGTTCCTCAGCGAGTCGAGCGTGCTGAATTTTGAACGATTTTGTGCATTAAACAGGTTTTCATTATGTGTATTGGCGATGACAACACATGTGAAGTCTTCCTGATCCTTACGGGGAACCAATATGTTTATGCTTTGAGTGCTTACTTCACATTTTTCATGGTCTATTTCCCAGTTTTTATCAATGTCGGCAAACGATGGTTCATCAGCGTTAAAGGTTTCCAAAATCTTGTAATACCGTGGTTTCCCGACTCTGGTGCCCAATTCATTATACTCGATGATCCAGAAATCAGCGATTGTTTTCTCTTCCGGTGTCGCATCAAAATAAGTTTCGCCGGCACGCGACTCAGGGTCGTCATCTACCATAGGAGCCACAGTAAGAGAGAACGGCATGGCGATTTCTTCCGCTATGAGCGACGGGTCATCGTCATAATCGAACTTATAATTGCCAAAATAATCATCAACGCACGATGATAATCCTGAGGTCAGCAGCGCCAGCCAGAGGATAGCAAGGATTATATTGTTTTTCCGACTTGCAGTCAGTTTAGATATATTATTCATATTTGTTTTAATCAAATGTAAAGTCTATCGTTTTTCCATCCCATACCCATGCGTCATCGTGTTCATCATCCATGTGCTGTGGGTCATCGATGTCTATTGTGAAGGAACCGGCCTTGATCTGACCGGTATATGCCTTTTCGATAGTAAACTTATAGGTGTAGTTCGTGCCTACATTCCAGGTAACACCCTTCAACGGAATGGTGATTTTCCTTAAAACGAGGTCGTCATTGACAGAATAGTATAATCTGATTTCTGAAGTAGAATCATCTGCAAACGACTGAGGCAGGATTAGCACCGCTTTATTATTGTCAAATACACTGACGTTCTGTTTATTGTTGGTAACGGCTACCGGCTTATCGGAATAATCGAAGGTATAATTATATAGTCCGTCTTTTACCTCGTAAGTCACCTTACACCCATCTGTAGAAGTGGCGTTGCCCAACGGTTCAGGCGTGAACGAGAATGCGGCCTTGGTTTTTATGCCGATCAATTCGATTCTTTGGAACAGGATATATTCGTCCTTGTTGTAAGGATATTCAACCTTGTTGGTTTCGTCCTCATACATAAGGACTTCATCCAATGCCGGCATTATGTTGAGACACGAGAGCAGATGGTTGAATTTGAATCTTACTGCCGCATCGCTGTCGATATAATATTTTCTTCTGTGAGCCGCCACAAGAATGTCGGTCGCGTCATCCAGCGATTTCGGAAGGGTATATGTGAAACTGACCTTGGAATCGCTATATTCCAAACCTGATATTTCTGAGTTGGAATCCAAGTAGGGATGTATAGCCACGAATGTATGCTCCTGACCCATAAGCCAGTAGAGCGTGGCGCCATAGTCCCATTTATTGTTTTTGAATGTCACCTGACGCCCGAAAAACAGTTCCTTGCGTCCGGCATAGAATTCGCCGGTTCTATACATGTCTCCGAAAAGCATGAAGGGGCGGTTTTTCAGAGTTGCGGAGGTTGTGATAACCGCCCTTGAGCCGGCAACTTCCATCGCCTCAAACGCCATCTCAGTCCCGGTTTCCAAATCATCGGGGTCCGACGTGCACGCCACGGCGCAAGTCAGCGAGAGCATAACCGGCAATAAAGTATGTATTATAATGTTTTTCATATAATTATTCTATCGTAATTTGACCTGTCACGTCAACATCACTTCCTTCGTCATTCTTAAAATCATTTACCGTATGCCACGACGTGTTGCCGCTTTCGGTCACGCCGACCAATATATCCGAAATGATAGGCCTGCCCGGATACGGGTCGAAGGGATCGTGCACTCCCACTCCTTTAGAGTAGTCGAGAGTATAGACGTATTGGTAGCCCGGCTTCCACCGTAAGGTAGTCAGAGGCACTGCGGCCCAGCCGTAATTTCTGATCTCTACCGTTGCCGGCACGGTATAGGCCGTGGTAAATCCCGGATCGGTGAAATAATTTCCGGTGCCGCTTCGGTATAGTCGCGTCATAACCTTGCCGGTAGCTCTCTCTATCGCCAGGTATATCACGGTCATACCGTCGGTCGTGACCGTGGCCGACATATCCGCTCCTTCAATGTACGGATAGACCAGGGTTTTGCTCGGGTCGTTTTCTTTCACCCTCATGAGCACACTGAAATAGAGGCCATTGTTCCTGTTCGGTGCATCGCTTTTATGATTCCAGCCGGTATAGTCGGCGGGAATCACCATAGCCCATCCTCCATTGCCCATGATAGAGGCCGCGGAGGCGGCTGAAGTGTGGCCGCCGGTGCCGACTTTCACCACCGTGTCGCCTTCACGGAATATGTATTCGACGCAATCTCTCACCTGCGGGGTCACCCAGTTGCCATTGACCGTGTTGTCGCCCGAAGCAAGGTTCTTGGGCTGCGCGGCGAAATTAAAGCTACTCTCGGTAATCACACGGCCAATTCTTACTCCCGCAATCTCGATGTCGCTTGTGGTGTTACCCCATGCGTTCAGGGCAACGCGGCTCAGCTGATGCTCGAAGGCGAGATTAACGCCCGCGCCGGTGTCGCCGTCGGCTCTGCGGGAACCTTCTGCGGTGGCGGTCACAAAATCAATATGCCGGGAGATATCGGTGCCGATCTTGAAATTTTCCATACGGTAGTCGTATGTAACAGTGCTGCCCTGCTTCTTCGAGTAGTTTTTAAGCCCGAAATTGTTGGCGCCGGATGGCAAGCCCGCAGCCGATTTCAACACTTCGCCCGAGGGATAGTAGGCAAAGAACTTCAGCTTTCCCTGCTTGCCATGTCGCGTGGTAGACCATACATAGGGTTCTGACGCCGGGTCGTCGAATATACCGAAATAGCCATCCCTACCGGCCATCGGCATGGCATGCCTGTCAGAGAAATAAGGGTCAAGAACATTGCCGGCCGAGGCGTCATCCTCAGGGCAGATAGCCGACACATAGAAGCCGCCATTGATATCGGCCGTAGTCGTCGTGGCGTTCGAGCGCGCTTCGGCATCCGGCAGCGACACGCGTAATACTATGCCCGAATCAGCTCCGTCGCCGGCAACTGCGGGCATATCATCCTCCTGAGCGCATCCCGTGAGCAATAGCGCCGGCAGAAAAAGCAGCAGATAATATGTGTAGTTCTTGATGTTCATAAAGCTGTGGTTTTAAGATTCCGGCACCGTTATCCCGGTGTTTTTTTCCGGATGCCAAGGTTTCACGCTGACTGTGAGTTCTATCTCCTTCGTGATTTCGCTGACACTCAGTTCGTAAGTATATATCTTGCCCTGCTCCCAGCCACCTATTGGGGCCTGGGCGCTCAGAGTAAACTGTTCGTCGGCGGCACCGGCATCGATCAGAGTGTAGGTTATCAGCATCATAACGCTGTTGTTGTCGGGCTGAGGCACCATAAAGAGGGCATTGCCGTCGGGGAAAAGCTCGCGCGACTCGTTTTCGGGAATATTTACCATGATAGCGGCGGTAATATCGGCTTTGTTTGAAATGCCCGACCACGCAAAATCGCAATCGTCGGTCTGCCGGCTTCCCGGCAGAAGCGGCGCCGGAATGACAGTAAATGAGCCCGTGCGGTTCACTCCCTCGAGCTTTATCTCAGTCACGCGCACAATATCTGCGGCCTTGCTGTTCGTCACCTTGAAGTTGATCCGCGACATTATGTGCTGAAACTTCAAATTAACGGGCAGGGATGAAGACGATGATGTGTTTTCATCATACTGATATTGCCGTCTGTGGGTGGCGACCATAAGGTCACTCGCTTCGCTATAAACCTCCGGAAGGGTATATGTGAATGAAAGCCGCGAGGCGTCATATTCAGCATCTGACCTTCCTTTCGCCTCGGCGGGATAGGCGGCCACAAACGAGTGCTCATGCTTCGGAAACCAGTATTGAGTATTCTTATAAGTCCACTTGCCGTTGCTGTATGTAACTGCATTCCCGTCGAAAACGTTTATCAGGTGGTCGGAATTCATGTATTTCATATCGCCGTAAATGACGAATGAGGAACCTTCGGCGCTGAGGCTTGAGTGGGCGACTGCGCGCGACAGGTCAGCCGTGGCAAAGGTCACTTCCGCTACCGCATCAGGCTCAGCCGGAGTGTCGGATACACACGACGGCATAAGCCCGCATAAGGCAATCAGGATAATGATATATTTCAGTTTCAAAAACATTTAAATCACAAATAAAAATCTGAGATTTTGCAATCTGCAAGATTGGTTCGAATAATTACTTTTCCTGATGCACGGTCATATACCCGCAAACCCATAGCAGAACAGACAGCGGACTATTCCGGCAAATGCAAAGTTAGCTAAAATCTCCGACTCCACCAAACATTTAACCGCGAATTTAAATCCCTTCCGCTCATTAAGTTTATTTATTGACAGATTTTTAACATTTATGGGCTGATTGCACCCACAACAGCTTCGGGGCCGGGTTTAATGTGGCCTTTGTATCAAAATAATTTCGTAACTTTGCAGGCGATGTCAAATAGTCGTTTTTTAGACCGGCATAAAATCGAGCAGGCACATGCATGATATTTGGAATCCGTGGCACGGCTGCAGCCGGGTGAGCGAGGGGTGCCGCCATTGCTATATGTATTTTCTGGATGAGCGGCGCAATAGGTTCGGCGGCAATGTTTACCGCACTCAGCTGTTTAATTATCCTTTGCTGCGCGCCCGCCGCGGATGCTATAAGGTGCAGAGCGGCGAGCTGATTCGGGTGTGCATGACGTCTGACTTTTTTCTGCCAGAGGCAGATAAGTGGCGCGGCGAGGCCTGGGATATTATTCGCCAGCGGCCCGACGTCAGGTTCTTTTTGCTGACCAAGCGCCCCGAACGTGTGCAGGCTGCATTGCCGCCCGACTGGGGCGACGGATGGGAAAATGTGTGGTTCAACGTGTCGTGCGAAAATCAGCAGATGGCCGACCAACGGGTGCCGCAGCTTCTGCAACTTCCGTTCAAACATAAGGGAATTATGGCCGCCCCGCTTATCGGAGAACTGGATTTGGAGCGCTATCTCGCTGCGGGAGCGATTGAACAGGTTGTGGCCGGCGGCGAGAACTACGGCGGCAGCCGGCCCTGCGATTTTGAGTGGGTCAAATCGCTATCTGAGCAGTGCAAGCGCCATGACGTCAGATTCTGCTTTATTGAAACCGGAACCAAATTTATTAAAGACGGACGATTATATAATTTGCCCGACAAACGGATTCAGACGGAAATGGCCCTGAAAGCCGGAGTCAACAACGAGGGCCGGCCTATAGTTTTCAAGCTCCATGACCCGTTGGGGTTTGACATCGCCGACGACCAGCTCTATAAACCCTACTACCGCCAATCTTGCCTGAAATGCGGCAGCCGAATGATTTGCAACGGCTGCAGCAACTGCGGCAAGTGCAAACCCGAAATCACTCAAAACAAATAGAACCTGAAACGATTATGGCTTGTTCTTCGGAATTTATTGAATATGTATGCGATGCCCTCAAACCGTTAGGCGAGGTTCGCAGTCGCAAAATGATGGGCGACTATGTTATTTATGTCAACGACAAGTGCGTCATTACCGCCTGCGATAACCTGGCGTTCGTAAAAAAACTGCCCAGCATTGCCGAACTGATGGCCGACGCCGAATGCGGCTGTCCCTACCCCGGAGCCAAGGAAGCCTACATTCTTGACTTCGCCAACACGCGCAACGCCCTCAAAGTCATCGCAACCCTTTGGCAAGCCCTCCCCTACCCCAAGCAGAAGCGAAAGAGTCAAGGGTGAGCCGCCGAGGTTAGAGCAGGTCGTAAGTTACCGTGCCGTTTATGATGTAGGCGCGATTGCCGGAAGATTTTATAAAGCTGAAATCAACGAATTTGAGGGCGATTTTGTCGTTCGAAATGGATTGAACGATAACCTCTCCACCAAAATTTTCGTAGCGCGGGTCAATTTCCATCTGCATTGTTCCGCGGAACGTCACGTCTTCCGGCTCATCTCGGTCGAGCAGATCCATGCCTTTTTTGAGCGACGAGCGTTTGAATGGCCATGATATACTGAAAGTGGTCATCTCATCATCGTACTCAAACATCAGGTCGAAGCTAACGGTGTTGCCACCACCCATTTCCTCTGACCAGCCGCGGGTTGTGCACTGGGCGTTGTAGATTTTGCCAGCCTTTTGGCCGTTGATTACCAGCGATGTCGATTTGGAACCCGAAGGTTCGTCTTTTTCATCGTTGCCGCAGGAGCTGACGGCAAACGTAAGGCAGGCTATCATAGCCAGCAGCAATAGTTTGTAAACCTGTTTCATTAGAAAATATTGATGAATTTAGCAAAAGAAAATCGCAACTGCTTGTTCAGTTGCGATTTCATATTGTTGCCTTGGAAGGATTCGAACCCTCACAGGCGGAACCAGAATCCGACGTGCTACCATTACACCACAAGGCAGGGTGGTTCGTTTGAACGGTGCAAAGGTACGAAGGATTTTTTAATCTGCCAAATTTTTGAGGGATTTTTTTGCTTATTTTTTTCGGTTCGGGATTATTTGAACTGAGCAGCAACGGTTTCGGCGAGTTCCGTGCCGCGGATGTCGCGGGCAATGATTTTGCCTTCGCGGTCAATAACGAGGATGGTGGGGATGCCTACGATGCCATAAAGGTCGGTAACCTCTGCGGTGCCGCCATAGAGCACGGGATAGGGAATCTTCATTTCCTTGGCAGCGTCAGGGCCGGCCTGTTCGTCGCGTTCCCAAACGTCAACCCCGACTACCTGAAGACCTTTGGCGCGATATTGATTGTAGAGGTCTATGAGGTTGGGAATTTCTGCCCGGCAGGGACCGCACCAGCTGGCCCAGAAGTCAACGATGGTGAGCGGTGCCGCTTCGACATAGGACGACAACGAGGTTTCAACTCCTTTTTCATTGGGGAGGGCGAAGTCAACGTAGGTGCCGCCCTTACCGGTGCGCTCGCGATTTTCAAACATGCCGCGGAGCCGGATAGTTCCGGGATTCTGGGCGAGGTCGGGGTTATGGGCACACAGGGAGTCGAGGATTTCGGTATCGGCGAAGAAGGGCATGGACTGGAACATGGGCACTGCCCAGGGGTTGTCGGCGTGCAGGAGGAAGAATTCACGAATCATCGCTTCGGAATCGACGGTTTCATCCTTGAAGCCGCCAACAAGGGCGGCATACTGGTCATTGTAGGGGGTGCCGGTGGCCGTTTCTTCCTTGCTGTTGACTGCAATATTGCCGGGCTCTACAACGAGCGGAGTAATAGGCATGGAATTGCATACTATAGTTGCGAATACTGGCTTTTCAATCGAGCCTTTGAGAACCACTATGGTGTCGGTTGCGGTTGCCATAGCCAGAGTATCGCCATTTATATTATCGATGGCCACTACGGTCTGGCCCTTGATGTCTTCCGAAACGGGCACGGTTATGGTAAAGGCGTTTTTGTCGGCACATCCGGCCAACAGGAGCGTGCCGCAGAGGGCAGAAAAGAGTTTTTTCATTTAAAAATTATGGTTAAGTGTTTAGTTTTGATTCAGTCGGTTGGCAGTGAGGTGCCAAAGGAGTATGCCGGCGGTAACGGCAACGTTGAGGGAGTGCTTGGTGCCGAACTGGGGGATTTCGAGAGTCAGGTCGGCGGCATCGACAACAGATTGGTCCACGCCGTAGACTTCATGGCCGAGCACTATCGCTATTTTTCGGTCGGGGTCGGGTCGAAAGTCCTCGAGGCTCACGGAGTCGGCGGCCTGTTCTATGGCGGCTATGAGCCAGCCTTCTGCGCGCAGTGCATCGAGCGCTTCGGCCGTTGAGGGATAATAAGTCCAGTCCATGGAGTTTTCGGCTCCGAGGGCCGTTTTGTGGATTTCAACCGACGGAGGCGTGGCCGTTATTCCGCAAAGCACCACCCTATCGGCCGCAAAGGCATCGGCCGAGCGGAATATGGAGCCGATGTTGTTTAGCGAACGGATATTGTCGAGTACAACGGCTATCGGAAATTTGCGCTGGGCATGGAATTCCTCAATAGTTGCGCGGCCGAGGTCGGCCATTGTTTTTTTCTTGTTCACAGCAGTTCGTTATAAACGTTAACCAATCCGCGGCCAAAATTGGCGGGCGCGAATCGGGCAATGTATTGCCGCCCCCGGTCAACCATTTCATCGCGCAGGCGAGGCGACGCGAGCAGGCGGTTGGCGGCTGCGGCAAAGGCTTCAACATTGGTCGGATTGACATAGAGCGCACCGGGTCCTCCCGCTTCTTCAAGGCAGGAACCGGTAGCGGCCACCAGAGGCACGCCGGCGGCCAACGCTTCGAGCATGGGAATGCCGAAGCCTTCGTAGAACGACGGGTAGGCGGCCACTTCGGCGGCGGCATAGAGCGCGGGAATCGAAGTCATAGCCACACCGGAAAGCATTGTCAGGCGGTTTTCCACGCCGAGCTTGCGCGCTTCGGCGAGAATGCGGCGGGCATAAGCCGTTTGCCGGCCGACCAGAACGAGGTTCACATCCGGGGGGAGCAACGGCAGGGCCCGGAGTGTCAGCATCTGGTTCTTGCGCGCTTCAATCGTTCCGACCCCGATAATGTATCGGCCGAAGCGCCCGCGGTTGTCGGCAATGGATTCAGATGCCGGGGTTTTGAAAAAGAGCGGCGAACAACCCTGATACACAACCCTGATTTTTTCGTCGGGAACGCCATAGAGTTCGCGCAGGTCCGAAGCCGTGCGCTCGGAAATGGCGATTACCCGGTCGGCAACTGCGGCTGCATGGCGAAACTTGCGGCGACAGATGGCAACGTCTGGAGCATGGTAGAATTCCGGATGGCGCTCGAAAATAAGGTCGTGGATAGTAACCACCGACGGCACTCCGGAGCGCTCTATGCCGATTGGCAGCTCATTGCTGAGACCATGGTAGAGCGCGGGGCGGTCGCGATGCAGCTGGTCGGTCAATCCCTTTGAGCGCCAGAGGTGAGGCAGGATACGGCCCGACAGAGTGTCGGGCGTGCGCAGGCTCACCCGCGGGTTCGCCAGCAAGTTTTTGAGCCGCGGATTCGGTTTAATCTTCGGCACATAGAGATCAAAGCGGGCGTCGGGCATCAGCGGCAGCAGGCTTTCCAGCGCCAGCCGCGAATAATTCCCGATGCCGGTATAGTTCTGAACGGCTCGCTTGCCGTCGAATGCTATCGTTTTCATTTAAAACGTGAGAAATAGGCATTGAGCGCTTCGGCGGCCGCCGTGAAGGAGCTGAGGCGGTTTTCGAGCACACGGTTTTCGAGCATGGGGAGCAGGGCGGCGATTTCCGGATTGTGGTAGAAATTGTTGCGCAGTTGCTCGTCGATGGTTTCGCGCATCCAATATTTAGCCTGCAAGCGCCGGCGCTCATCAAAGTAGCCGTTGGCCGTAACGAAGTCAAAATATCGGTCAATCATATCCCACACTTCGGCTATGCCCAGGGCATAATAACCGGAATAGGTCAGCACCTCGGGCTGCCATCCGGAAGCTGTTGGCGGAAATAGGTGAAGCGCCGAGCGGAACTGGGCCTGCGCCAGTTGGGCGCGGTTAATGTTGTCGCCGTCGGCCTTGTTGATGACTATGCCGTCGGCCATTTCCATGATGCCGCGCTTGATGCCCTGAAGCTCATCGCCGGTTCCGGCCAGCTGGATGAGCAGGAAAAAGTCAACCATCGAATGAACGGCGGTTTCGCTCTGGCCAACGCCAACGGTTTCAATGAAAATATTGTCGTAGCCCGCGGCTTCGCAGAGCACAACCGTTTCCCTTGTTTTACGGGCCACACCGCCCAGACTGCCGGCCGAGGGGGAAGGGCGGATAAACGAGCCGGGATGAGTCGACAGTTTCTCCATTCGAGTCTTGTCGCCGAGAATCGAGCCGTTGGTGCGCTCGCTCGAAGGGTCGACCGCCAGCACCGCCAGTTTGCCGCCACGCTCGAGAACGTGCAGACCGAACGCATCGATCGAGGTGCTCTTGCCGGCACCGGGAACGCCGGTTATGCCTATACGGCGCGACTTGCCGCTATGGGGCAGACACTTTTCGATAACCTCCTGGGCCAAAGCATAGTGGTCGGGGTTCAACGACTCCACCAGCGTTACTGCGCGCGACAGCATGGTTATGTCGCCGCGAAGAATACCTTCAACGAGTTCGGCAGGCGAAGGGAGCGGTTTGCGGCGCGCACGCCGCAGATATGGATTCACGGCCGGGGGCTGGGCCACGCCGGAATTCACCGCGAGCCCCTTGAATTCAGAGCTATTTTCTGGATGATTCATTGATTTCGGCTGTTATACGGGCGGTTAATAGAGAATTTTCAGGATCGTTGCATATAACCGTGAGGCGCGCGGCAACGAAGTCGCCGTCGGCCTTTTCCGGACTGAAAGTCAGCGTTATGCGTGCGCTCTTGCCGGGTTTGATGCGAGTAGAGGAAATGCGCAGGTTGGAAAGCGTCGGGTCGGCAATCTGCACGCGGCGCACCTCCATGGGCGACTTGCCGGAATTGCGGAGTTCAAAGGTCAGTTCCCGTGGTTTGAGGTCGGAAAGCTCGCCGAGGTTCACCCGCTCGGGTGTCAGCTCGGCCACCGGAGCGTTCAGGCGCTGTCCGGGAGTGAGCTGCGAGAAATCTTCTGTCACTATGGCGAAATAGTCGAAGGCAACCGTATCGCCCGGCGCGGTTATCAGGCTGAAATCTCCAGAATTTATACCCCATTCGCTAACCTTGAGAGTCTGCAGGGTCAGGCTCAGCTGCATCTGTTCGCCCGGAGGCACAACCTCGGGCGTGAGGTGCGATTCAATATATGGCGGCAGCCCTATGAGCTGCGGGCGCAGAGAGTCGGCGCTTTGATTATAGGCGTCGATATAAATTGTTTTCAGCTTGCCGCGAAGCACCTCGCCGAACGGCACTGTGGTTGACTTGAGGCGCATGGGGCCGGCAACCACCGGGAAGCGCGATGCCAGAGTCGATGACGCGCCGATAACGGTGCCGCTCACCGTGAGGGTTTGCTGCTTCGACGGCTCGGCCGAAGTGCGCACATAAATATTTTTCGAGAACTTGCCGGGACGACCGGAAGCCAGGTAAGTCGCGCGGACGCGAATAGTGTCGCCCGGAGCGATTTCCTCGCGGGGATATTCGGGCACGGTGCATCCGCAGGTGGCCCGGGCGTCGATTATGCGCACCGGCGCACCCGAGGTGTTAACCATTTCAAAAAATGCATCGACAGCGCCCAAATCTTCATTGAAAGCGCCCAAATTTTGCGTGGTTTGCAACCATGTTACCGGGCCTGCAGCCATGGTAAGCGGCATAGCGGCCGCCAATAAAAGGAGTTTACGGAGTGTCATTTTCGTGGAATAACGTTGCCGGAAATTGTCAGGGTTTCTTTCTGCCTCTTGCCGTCGGGCCGGCGAATGTTGGTGCGCACTGTGATTGTGGATTTAAACTGGCCGGAACGACCTTTGGGATTGAACGTTACCTTGATTTTAGCCGATTTGCCGGGAGCCAGGGGGCGTGGCGAAAAATCGGCGGAGGTGCAGTCGCAGGGGGTGCTGACCGTTACCAGCGCAAGCGGCGCGGAGCCGGTGTTGGTGTAGGTGAAGGTGCATGTCACCGTGCCTTTGCCCTCGCCGATATTGCCGAAATCATGGTCGGTTTTATCGAAGCTTATGGCCGGCTGGCCGGCAGCCGCACAAAGCGCCGGCAGGCTCAACAGCAGCAAGTTAATTAAAAATCGAGTCATAATCCTTGGGGTCAAGAACCAATCGCAAAGCCTCACGATAGGTCGGGGGTATCGGATTCAATATCTGGAAATAAGTTGCGGGTGTAAACAGGTCGCGCCCAATCAGCCCCTTGATGTTGGCCTGAAGCAGCGGAGCGGCCTCGGCGCGCTGCTCATCAGAGCCCTCGGCTCCCAGTTCGGTGGCCAGAGCAGTGAAATCGGCCATCATTTCGGGTGTCACCGCAAATTTTTCAATGAAGCTCTTTTCGTTCGGATAGCGGCGGTTGAGCTCCTTGCGGTGTTTTTCAACATAGTCCACAACATATTGATTTATAGCATTCTTGGCGCGCACGTTGCGGAAATATTTATTTATGCCGGTGGTGTCGGCCGGCACGAAGCGGTCAGGAATAATGCCGCCACCACCATAAACCGGGCGTCCCAGGCGGGTGCGGTAAACCTTGGTCGAATCTATGCGCATGGAGTCGGCCGAGAAGATTTCGCCGTGGTCATAGCGGTCCTTGAGGTCATTTTTGTAGCTGTCGTCGTTGCCCTTATTGTAAGGCTTTTGTATTGAGCGGCCCGAAGGCGTGTAGTAGTGGGCGGTGGTAAGGCGAATCATCGAACCGTCGGGGAACGGAATCGGGCGCTGAACCAGCCCTTTACCGAACGAACGGCGGCCAACAACCGCGGCGCGGTCGTTATCCTGAAGCGCACCGGCCAGAATTTCCGACGCCGACGCAGAGAACTCGTTGAGCATAACAACCACGCGGCCATCCATGCGCTTTCCGCCACCCTTGGAATGGAAATATTGAGCCGGCTGGCGCAATCCCTCGGTGTAAACAATCATCTCGCCGGGGCTGAGAAAAGTCTGGGCAATGTCGATGGCCGGCTGCATATATCCGCCGCCGTTATCCTGCAGGTCGATAATAAGGTCTTTCATGCCTTCGGATTTCAGCTGAGCCATAGCTTTTTTGAACTCCTCGGTCGTTGTCTGGCCGAACGACGATATGCGGATGTAGCCCACGCCGGGAGCGGCCATATAGGAGGCGTCAACCGTGTAGAGCGGAATATCATCGCGCTTCACGCGGAAAATCAGAGTGTCAGGCTCGGAGCGGCGAACAACCTTCAGGTTCACCCACGACCCCTTGGGGCCGCGCAACTGCTTCATGATTTGCGAATTGGCAAGCTTGCGGCCGGCTATAACGGTGTCGTTGGCCGCGATAATGCGGTCGCCCGGAATGATGCCCACCTTTTCCGACGGCCCCGAGGCCACGGTCTGGATAACGTAGACGGTGTCCTGCACCATCTGAAACTGCACGCCTATGCCGCTGAAATTGCCGTTTAGCGGTTCGGTCAACGCCTTGGTTTCCTCGGCGTTGGTATAGAGCGAATGAGGGTCCAGCTCCTTGAGCATACCGATAATCCCCTGCTCCACGACCTTTTCCATGTTCAGAGAGTCGGCATAAAGGCTACGGATAACATATTCGGCGGTTGCCAGCTTCTTCGACGGGTCGAAATCAATCTGGGCCTGCACGCCAACGGCGGTCAATGCCGCCAACGAGAGCAATATTGTTTTAATAACTTTCATTTTCAATCTATTATCGAGGCAAGAGTTCAGATGTGTCGGCGCCGTGGCTTTCAAGGTCGCGCACCAGCGACGAACTGATAAACGAATGTTCAGGTAAGGTAAACAAAATAACGGTTTCCAGACCCGAAAGGTTGCGGTTTGCATCGGCCATGGTGCGCTCATACTCGAAATCGGCAACCGTTCTGGCCCCACGCAGCAAATGAGTGCAACCCATGCGGCGCGCGGCCTGCCAGGTCAGCTCCGAATAGGCTTCGACCTCAATGCGGGGATCATCGCCGAACACATCGAGAATCGCCGCCACGCGCTCCTCAACATCAACGGCGGCTAATTTTTGCGCATTTATTCCAACGCCAATCACTATGCGGTCAAAAATGCGCAGGCCGCGTTCAACCACCGACTGGTGGCCGAGCGTAAACGGGTTAAACGAACCCGCAAAGAATGCAATCCGTTCCATTTTCATATCTCCCGCAAATTTAACTAAATTTTCCGAACTACACAAATAGGGATTTTGAGGCCTTGCGAACAGAGGACGGGGG
>CAMWSP010000033.1 GCA_947176935.1 uncultured Porphyromonadaceae bacterium
GATTGGTTTATTATTCGACGAGGAGTGACTGTGAAGCCACTCCTCGCTGCATTTTGGCTATCGGATTACTATGATATATTAAAAAAGTAGTATATTTGCAGTCGCAATGGGACGCAAGGCCACAACATTAGATGAACAAGTTGCAATATTGCGCAGCCGAGGCATGATTATCACTGACACCGAAAAAGCAAAAGAAGTGCTTTTTGATGTCGGCTACTACCGCTTAGGGTTCTATTGGTTCCCCTTCGAAACAACATACCCGCGTAAAAATCATAGAAATCATGAATTTAAGCCAGGTGCGGATTTTAACAACGTTGTTAAGCTATATTATTTTGATTTCTACCTTAGAAATCTATTACTAAGAGCTTTAAGCCGTATTGAAATCGCATTTAGAACTAAGGTGGTCTACCTGGTATCCAATGCCAACATCGATAGTCCGGCTTGGTTCGCCGATGAGAATGTGGTTACACCAAAGCAGGCTGATTATTATAAGGCCGGTGCATATCAGGCAATGAAAGAGAAAAATGCAGTTTTAAGACTCCACCACCAACATCATCCTAAAGATGAATTTGCACCTGCTTGGAAAGTCATTGAGTATATGACTATGGGAGAAGTTCTCCACCTGTTCAAGACTATTCTTGACGAAGAACTAAAAAAAAGCGTAGCGCGAGAGTTCGGGATTAAGACTGTTGTAACTTTAGAGAACTATCTGGAAGTAATCAAGAATATTCGAAACGTCTGTGCTCATAGCAACGTGCTCTATGATTTTAGCCCTGAGAAGTCAATCAGAAAAGGTCCGGCGATGATGAAAGGTATCGGCGACAATCAAAATCTCAATGGAGCGACGCGCGTAATACTATACCTGCTAAGGCAAATATCAGAAAAACGACATGATGAGTTACTGAGCGATATCAACTCGCTTATAGAGAAATACGCTTGCCATTCCGACGTCAGCCATATCATTCTAAACATCAGCGGTTTTAAAGATTTCAACAAACCATAGGAAACTTTTATCGTCAAACTATTGTTTTTTGAGAAAAAATTATGTAACTTTGCCTCGCTAAAAGTGCCGGTATTGACTATAGGCTCAATGCCAACACTCTAAATAGGGAAAAATGAGGTCTGCATCTTACTGCATGACCTCTTTCTTTTTATCATCGACAAAACAACGGATTCTTTTGAGAAGCAATAAACGGGGCCGGGGGTGCGTTAGTTAGGAAATGAACAGTTTAGATCGAAATCAGAAGAGCGAGGGGATTTATTCCCTGCTGCAGCAGCTGCCAATCATGCGCGGCGCCTCGGTTGCGCGCATCCGTGAGGTTGCCGGCCACCTGCGTCTGAACTTCCGCAAGGCTCTGCCCGGCGAGGCCATAGTCGCCGCCGGCAGCCAGGCCGAAGCACTGGTGTGCACCCTGTCGGGGAGCACCGAAATCCAGCGCGGCGGCAAAACCACCGCCTTCGAAGGCCCACAGATGCTCTTCCCCGAAGCTCTTTTCGGGCTCGACACCCGATTCCCGCAAACGGTAACGGCCGCTACCGAAGTGAGCATCCTGGAGATTCCCAAAGATGACTTCCGCAAAATGCTGGCCATGGATTCGGTGTTTCTCTATAACTATCTGAACGCCGTGTGCACCCGCGCCCAGCGCGCACGCTGACAAAAAAAGCGCCCCCTTCGGGGCGCCCGGTTATTGAAATTAGGATAAAGTGTGTAAAGTATTGTTGAAATATATGGTGTGTTTCTTTGCGGGGAGGCGAGCGCGTCGCTTTCAGACGCGACTTCGGTCAAACCTTGGCTGACCGGTTGAAATTTCAATCTCCTCGGCGCCCCGAGTGTATTTTCAATAGTAGTAGAGAGACTTATCAAACTTTATACCTTATAAACGCCGGGCAATGAAAAAAGTTCACCTATTGGTTAAACAAGAAAAAATTTGTAACTTTGTGCGATTATTCATTCTTTCACACCATGAAACTTCAAGCTATCGCACTGGCTCTGACCATAGCCGCCGGCGCTTCGGCGCAACAGACCACATATAAGCTCGTTGGCGACAAAACCGCTGACGCCGACGCAGTTAATCTTCTGCGCGAGTCGATAACCATAGCTCCCAAAGGGCCGGTTGAAATCATCATCGGCGAAGCCGGCGATAAGGCCGTGAAGAAATATGCGGCCAAAATTCCGCAAACCGCCGAGGGTTTCTACCTGAGCGTCACTCCGAAACAGGTCGTTATTGCCGGCCGCGATGAAGCGGGCACATTCTACGGCGTGCAGCAATTCCTGAAGAATCCGTCGGCGCAGGTCGACACCGCCATGGCGCCGGCCATTGCCCTGCGCGGCGTTATCGAGGGCTTCTACGGCAACCCCTGGAGCCACGCCAACCGCTTGAGTCAGTTCGACTTCTATGGCCGTCACGGCATGAACGTTTACATCTACGGCCCCAAGGATGACCCCTACCATCACTCGCGCTGGTATGAACCTTATCCGGCCGATAAAGCTGCCGAAATGGCCGAACTGGTCAAGCGTGCAGCCGCCAACAAAGTGAAATTCACCTGGGCCATGCACCCAAGCAACGCCATTGAAACCGACCAGGACCGCGCCCGCGCCCTGGCCAAGTTCCAGCAGATGTATGACCTGGGAGTGCGCTCGTTTTCAATCTTTTTCGACGACATTTCGGCCAAAAGCGTCGACCTTCAGATTGACTATCTGAACTTCCTCGACCGCGAGTTCGTAAAGACCCACCCCGGCGTAGGGTCGCTGATTGTATGCCCCACGCAATACAACAAGGCCTGGAGCGGCGACGACTATCTGACCAAAATGGGCACCCGTCTTAACCCCGACATCGCAATAATGTGGACCGGCGCAACGGTCTGCGACATGATTGACGAGGAAGATTGCCAATGGTTTATCGACAAGACCACCCGCAAGCCGTTCATCTGGCTTAACTACCCGGTCAACGACTACGGCCAGCACAACCTGCTGATGGGCCCCGTTGTTGGCAATGACCCGGCCCTTGCCGGCAAGGTTACGGCCTTCTGCTCCAACCCGATGCAATATGCCGAGGCCTCGAAAGTGGCTCTGGCCTCGCTGGCCGACTTCGCCTGGGCTCCCGAGGCCTTCAATGCCGAGGCTGCGTGGGAAAACTCCCTGCGCGAGCTGATGCCGGAACATGTTGACGCCTTCCGCCTTTTCTGCCTGAACAACGTTGACGTTGCTCCGAGCGTACACAAACTCCGTTTCTACGGCGAAACCCCCGAATTCAAGAACCTCAAGGAACAAGCCACCGACCTCCAGGACCCCGACGCCGTTGAAGCCTACCGCGAATATTTCCGCCGCCAGCTGGCTGCCGCCAACGAGCTGATGCCGCTGACCGACGGCTCCGACCCGCTGCTGACCGAAGTAAAGGAGTGGGTCATTGCCATGCGCCTGCAGGCTCAGATGGGCGAAGCCGTGTGCGATATGGCCTCTGCGCTCAACGCCGACCTGGCGCCCGCATTCATCGACGCCTATAAGCGCTACGACGCCGCCTCGCAGAAATATCAGGCTAACATCAGCCGCGACTTCGACGGCTCGATTCAGAGCGTGCGCGTGCAGACCGGAACACTCCATGTTGCCCCCTGGCTGAAAAACAGCGTGGCCGAGCTGGTCAACGACTTCCGCCAATCGGGAGCCGACTATCCCGCCGACCTCTTCCCCCGCCCGGTCATTGAAAACGGCACCTACTACGTTCGCCACGACGGCCGCCTGCTGGGCAATCCCGACGCCGGCTCGCAAGGTGGTGCTCCCGTGTTCCAGACCGCGGTCGACGATATCAATCCCAACCGCCAGGAATGGCACATCAAGCTCAACCCCAACACCGAGCGCTACGAAATCCGCAACTCCAAAGACGAACGCTACATCAATGAAATAGGCAACTTCGGAACCAACCCCTACTCGCCCGACTGGAACACCTATATCATTACCCGCGGCGAAAACGGAAAATATGCCATCCAGAACGCTGGCAACGGCGGCCAGCGCTACTGGGGCGTCGAAGGCGACCGCCTGCGTTGCAACTTTGCCCGTCCGCAATATGTGTTCGACATCACCGAAGTGAGCGCCGGAACCGCACAATAAAGCTAATCATTAAACTCAATTATAACAATGAAACTAATCTCTCTGAGTGCAGCACTGCTGATTTCGGCTGGCGCCTATGCCGCAGAAATATTTCCTAACCCGCAAAAGGTTAATGACCTTGACTGTTATTACGAGACCGCCTCTGCAACCTACCGCCTGACCGGCGCCGCCGATGCCGATGCCGACGCAGTAGCCGCCCTGCGCGCCAAGCTGCCGGTGGCCGACAATGGCTCCATCGAACTCATCATCGGCGAAAAGGGCGATGCCGCGGTCGCTGCCTTTGCCGACCGGATTCCCGCCAACGAGCAGGGCTACTACCTTGCCGTCGACGACAAGCGCGTTGTGATTGCCGGTGCCGACAATGCCGGCACATACTATGGCGTGCAGTCGTTCTTGCAGCTCGTTGGTGGCGACCGTGTTTACGGCTGCACCGTCGAAGACTGGCCCGTCACCGCCTCGCGCGGCGTTATCGAAGGCTACTATGGCAACCCCTGGAGCCAGGAGGACTGCATGGACATGTATGAGTTCTTCGACCACAACAAGATGAACATGTTTATCTACGGCCCCAAAAACGACCCCTACCACAAATCGAACTGGGCCGCCGAATATCCCGCCGACAAGGCCGCCGAGCTGCAGCAGCTGGCAACCGAAGGTCTCAAACACAAAGTCCGCTTCGTCTGGTCCATCCACCCCGGAAACGCCATTGAAGGCGACAATATGGAAAAAGCCAAGCAGAAATTTCTGAAAATGTACGACCTGGGCATCCGCCAGTTCGGCGTGTTCTTCGACGACATCAACGGCGAAAACATCGATGCGCAGATTGCCTACCTCAACTATCTCAACAAGGAAATCGTCAAGGCCAAACCCGACGTTGCCCCGCTGATTGTGTGCCCCACCGAATATTGCATCGCCTTCTGCCAGGGCGGCTGGAACACCACCAGCCAATATCTGCCCAAACTCGGAGCCGGACTCGACAAGGACATCCAGATAATGTGGACCGGCGCAGGCGTGGTCGACATGAACCAGGACGCCGCCGCCGACTGGTTCACCGGCAAAACCGGCCGCAAGCCCTTCATCTGGCTCAACTACCCCGTCAACGACTATGGCTACGAAGGCGGCCCGCTGCTGATGTCGCCCTACGAAGCTGCCGACGTCAACATTTCCTCCAAAATCGAAGCCTTCTGCTCCAACCCCATGGAATACTACGAGGCCTCGAAAGTTGCCCTCTACGGCATCGGCGACTTCACCTGGAACCCTACGGCCTATAACGCCGACGCCAACTGGGAAAAAGCGCTGAAATATCTCTTCCCCGACAATACCGACGCATTCCGCACCTATTGCCAGAGCAACTTCTACTATCCGCAGTGCACCCACGGCCTCGTTGTCAAATGGCACGAAACGCCCGAATTCAAGGCGCTCATCGATGCCGACAAAAACATCAACGCCAACACCGCCGCAGCCTATCGCGCCTATTTCGACAAGCAGGTGGCAACCGCCGACGAACTGCTGGCGCTGACCGATAACCGCCTGGTCAGCGAAATCAAGGAATGGATTGAAGTCTACCGCATGCAGGGCGAACGCGGCCAACTGCTCGACGACATGTTCCGGGCTCTCGAAGCCAAAAACGGCGAAGCCTTCCTGCAGGCCTACACCGACTATTCGCAGCTGACCGACTCCGCCGACCATCACCGCAGCCGCGATGGCTGGCCGGTACGCAGCTATCTGCCCAAATCGGCGCCCGAATACGTTCGCGGCTGGATGGGCGAGGCCGTTGAAGCCCTCATCCAGCAGTTCAAGGATGGCGGCTATGACTATCCGGCCGACCTCTTCCCCTTCCGTGTGCTCGAAACCGGAACATACTATATTCTCTACAACGGCAAATATCTCAGCAACGGCACCGGTGCGGCCGCCGACTCGCCCACGAGCCCCAAGTTCCTGGCTGAAATCGACGACATCAACCCCGCCCGCCAGTCCTGGCGCCTGGAATATGTGCCCGCCAAGGGTCGCTACTCGCTGCGTTCGGTCCACGATAACCGCTACGTCAACGAAATCCTCAACTTCGGAGCCGACGGCCGCTACTCCGACGACTGGAACACCTACATCATTACCCCGCTGGGCGATTTCTACGCAATTCAGAACGCCGGCAACGGCGGCAACAAATATTGGACCGTCAATAATCTTGACCGCATAACCCAAAGCACCGTCAGCGCCTGGAAACTCGACAACTTCATGTTCCAGATTGTTCCGGCCGATCAGACCGTAAACCCCGACCCCAAAGGCTTCGAACCGGGCGAATACTATATCCTCAACGAAGATGGCAAAGCGCTCTACCGCAACTCGTCGACCAACGAGCTGACCTTCAGCGAACTCAAGGAAAACCCGACTTCAACCTTCAAATGGACCCTGGCCGTTGAATCAAACGGACGCATCTCAATCAAGCAGGGAACCAAATATATCAACGAGTTGGGCGTTATCGGAACCAACCCGTTCTATGCCGAATGGAACACCTATGAAATAATGCTCAAAGACGGCAAACTCGCCATCCGCAACGCCGAAAGCGCCGGCACCAACTACTGGCTAATCGGCGACAACGGAAAAATCACCAACGGCTCGCAGAGCATGAGCGAATCCTTCGTGTTCCGCCTCAAACCGGTCAACACTCCCGACGCCATCAGCGACCTCAACGCCGACTCCGAACAGGCCGAAACCATCTATGACCTCCTGGGTCGCCGCATTGAAAAACCCGCCCGCGGCCTCTACATTGTCAACGGCCGGAAAACTCTTGTGAAATAAACCTTCCCCCATTTCCCAACAAAGGTGAAACGCTATAACCTCATCAACAATTATCTGGGCTGGCTCTGCTTCATCATTGCCGCAGTGAGCTATCTGCTCACCATCGAGCCCACCGCATCCTTCTGGGATTGCCCCGAATTCATTGCCCAAGGCTATAAACTCGAAGTAGGCCACCCGCCGGGCAACCCGATTTTCATGCTTGCCGCACGCTTTTTCGTGAACTTCACCGGCGGCGAAGCCGGCATGGCGGCCGTTGCCGTAAACTCCATGAACGCGCTGCTAAGCGCTGGAACCATTTTGCTGCTCTTTTGGACCATTTCCCACCTGATGCGACGCCTTTTGGGCGGCTATAAGCCGGTCGAAGAGCTCTCCAAAGCCCAGTGGGTGATTATTTTCGGTTCCGCAATGGTCGGCGCGCTGGCCTATGCCTGGAGCGACACCTTCTGGTATTCTGCCGTAGAGGGTGAGGTTTACGCGTTCTCATCGTTCTGCACCGCAATGGTGTTCTGGCTCATTCTCAAATGGGAGAGCCGCGCCGACCTGCCCCACTCCGATCGCTATCTGGTTCTGATTGCCTACGTTATCGGCGTCAGCATTGCCGTCCACCTGCTGAACCTGCTCTGCATTCCCGCCATAGTGCTGGTTTTCTACTACCGCAAGTTCGCCAACCCCACGGCCAAAGGCTCCTGCCTGGCGCTGCTGGTCAGCTTCCTCATCGTAGCCACCATTCTCTACGGTCTGGTTCCCGGCTTCGTTGAAGTGGCCCAATATTCCGAACTCTTCTTCGTAAACGTTGCCGGCCTGAGCTACAACACCGGCGTTATCATCTACACCATCCTGACTTTCGCCATTTTCATCTGGACCATCAGCGAACTCTATCGCCAGAAATCGGCAACCCGCATCAAGCTCGGCTTCGTGCTCTCGGTGATTGCCAGCGGCATTCCGTTCATCGGCTCGTCGCTGCTGATTCCGGTGGTTATCGTGGCAGCCCTGATTTGCTGGCTCTGGTGGGTGAAAAAACTCCCTGTCAGGGCGCTCAACCTCGTAACTCTCAGCATTCTGGTAATCTTCATCGGCTATTCGAGCTATGCACTGCTGCTCATCCGCTCCGCAGCCGAAACGCCCATTAACCAGAACGCCCCCGACAATGTGTTCTCCCTCAGCTCCTACCTCAACCGCGAGCAATACGGCGAATCGCCCCTGCTGTTCGGAACCACCTTCCAGAGCGAAGTCCTGCGCAACGCCGACGGCACTGCTGTTGCCGACGAAGAATATGGCTACGCCAAGGCCGTCAGCGGTCCCGACCACTACGACCGCATCCTGTCGCGCACGCGCTATGAATATTCGCCCGAGCTGAACATGCTCTTCCCCCGCATGTATGCTTCCGAACACCGCAGCAACTACATGCAATGGGCCGGCTTCTCGGAAGCCGACATGCCGGTGGTGATGGCCCAGACCGTAAAGGGCTCGCCCGCGCGCACACCCGTCCGCAAACCAACGTTTGCCCAGAACCTGAGCTACTTTGTCAACTACCAGCTGGTCCACATGTATTTCCGCTACTTCATGTGGAACTTTGCCGGACGCCAGAACGACCTTCAGGGCAACGGCGAGGTTAACCGGGGCAACTGGATTTCAGGCATTCCGTTTATCGACAATCCCCGCCTGGGCGACCAGTCGCTCCTGCCGGCCGACTTCGGCAAAAACAACAAGGGCCACAACGTTTTCTACATGCTGCCGCTGATTCTCGGCCTGGCCGGTCTCATCTGGCAGTCAATGAAGGGCGACGAAGGCATCCGCCAGTTCTGGGTGGTGTTCTTCCTGTTCTTCATGACCGGCATAGCCATTGTTCTCTACCTGAACCAGACGCCGCAGCAGCCGCGCGAACGCGACTATGCCTACGCCGGCTCGTTCTATGCGTTCGCAATCTGGATTGGCCTGGGTGTCGGCTCGATAGCCCACGCCGTTGACCGCCTCATGCGCTCCAAGGAGTCAACAATGACTGGCGCCATAGTTGCCACCGTTATCGGCCTGATAGTGCCGGTTCAGATGGTTTCGCAGACCTGGGACGACCACGACCGCTCCGGCCGTTTCGCCGCCCGCGACTTCGGCATGAACTATCTGAGCTCGCTCGAGCCCAACGCCATTATCTTCACCAACGGCGACAACGACACCTTCCCCCTCTGGTACGCCCAGGAGGTTGAAGGCTACCGCCAGGATGTGCGCGTTATCAACCTCAGCTACCTGACAACCGACTGGTATGCCGCCCAGCACCGCCTACCGGCCTACGACGCTGCGCCCGCGCCCATGCTGGCCGACAAGAGTGTGTTCGGTCAGGGCCGACGCCAGACCGGCTACATTATGCGCAACGACACCCTGCGCATGAACATGCTCGACTTCCTTGACTACTACTACGGCCCCGAACCCGACCGCAACGCGCAGTTACACCACGTTTCCTATCCCATAGCCATGGCCGGAACGGTTGTTATTCCCGGCGATTCCACCCGCGGCTGGGAGGACATTGTGCTAAACCTGCCCGACGTCCTGACCAAAAAGAACCGCCAGCCGGTAATGACCCAGAGCGATATGCTCACATTCGACATCATCGCTTCAAGCGCCGCCAACGGCTGGAACCGCCCGGTCTACATTGCCAACACAGTGCCCGACGACTATTCGCTCAGCCTGCAGCCCTATATGTATGCCACCGGCATGGCCCACCAGATCATGCCCCACCGCAACGAAGCCTCCTATAAGGCCAACAACGACCGCGCATTCGAGAACATCACCGAGCGCTTCCGCTGGGGCGGACTCGACAGAGAGGGCGGCGAAGACGTTTATCTCGACGAAACGGTGAGCCGCATGGTGGCTTCTACCCGCTATGCCATTCTGGAAGCCGTTGAATCGCTCTACGCCGCCGGCGACTATGACCGCGCACTGCAGCTGATGAACCTGATGGTTGACAAACTCCCGACCAAGAATGCCCCCTACTCCATTCAGGCCGGTTCGAGCATTGCCGACCTCTTCCTGGTTCTGGCCGAGGCCACCGGCTCGGCCGACGCCCGCGAACGCGCCCGCGAAATCTATGAACACGAAATCGAACGCTACGCCGACTACATCCCCTACATGCAGTCGCTGACCCGCGAGCAATTCTCGACCCTGAGCGTAGGCGACCGTGCCGTCTATCAGATTCTCGACTCCCGCGGCCACTACAGCTACCTGGCCTCGCTCATTGCCAACTATGCCGAAAGCTTCGGCGTGGACCGCGCCCAGGACTTCCTGACGGCCGCAAGCGAAAAAACCGGAGTAGACCTCATCCATTTCTTTAACACCGTAGAGACCCACTCGTGAACCCCTGGTCGCTGAAGCGGTTCGTGGTTCAGCCGCCGCTGTTCTACCGCATACTCTTCCCTGAGGCCGTTTGGCGCATCAAGCGCCGCGGCCACAAGGTAGCGTATCTGACGTTCGACGACGGCCCGATACCCGAAGTGACACCTCATATTCTCGACATCCTCGACCGCTTCAACGTCAAGGCCACTTTCTTCATGGTCGGCGACAACGCCCGGCGCCACCCGGAGCTGGTTGAAGAAGTGCGCCGACGCGGCCACTCAATCGGCAACCACACCATGCACCACCTGCAGGGCCGCAAAACAATGCCGCGGCGCTACCTGCGCGACGTTCAGGAAGCCGACCATATTCTGAACACCTCGCTGTTCCGACCGCCCCACGGCCTGCTCCGCTGGAGCCAGAGCAAGGTGATACGCAAGCACTACAACCTGGTAATGTACGACGTCGTTACGCGCGACTACGCCGTCTACACGTCGCCCGACGAGGTGGTGGAAAACGTGCGCCGCTTCACTCGCAACGGCTCCATTATCGTGTTCCACGACTCGCTGAAGTCATGCCACAACACCCTGCCGGCGCTCCCCGACGCCATAAAATGGCTGCTCGACAATGGATTTGAACTCCTGCCTCTCCCAACTTGACCTGCCCTGGGCAGCGTGCCGTCTGACCGGACCGATAGAGCCCTATGCCGATGCGCAGTTCCGGAACTGGCTCACCGAAGGCCGGAATGCCTCCATGGGCTATATGGCCAACTATCCCGACCTGCGCCGCGACCCGCGCCTGCTCCTCGAAGGAGCAAAAACACTGATAGCAGTAGCTTTCCCCTACTATACCGACGAACACATAGGGCTGCCTGTGGCACTCTACGCGCGCGGGCGCGATTATCATGAAGTGGTGCGCGAGCGGCTCATGGCCGTTGCCTCCACCCTGCCGGGCCAATGGCGCGTATGCGTCGATTCGGCGCCCCTGCGCGAGCGCTATTGGGCTCAGCGGGCCGGACTCGGCGCCATTGGCCGCAACAATCAGCTCTACGTTCCCGGCTTCGGCTCCTACTGTTTCCTCGGATTCATACTCTCAACCGAAGAATTCGACTTCGAGCCAAAACCGCGCTTGGAAAACCCCTGCGGCGACTGCCGCCGCTGCATCGACGCCTGCCCCGGCCAATGCCTCGGCGAGGACTATCGGGCGCTCGATGCCCGCAGCTGTCAGAGCTACCTCACCATCGAACACCGCGGCGAACTGCCCGGCCGCGTCAGCTCTCTGGCCGGGTGCGACATCTGCCAGCGCGTGTGCCCGCTCAACCGCGATGCGCGCCCAACTGCCATTGCCGACTTCCATCCCACCGAAGAATTTGCGCGGCTCACTCCGGCCGACCTGCCGGCCATGACTCCGAGCCGCTTCCGCGCCCTTTTCCGCCACTCGGCCCTCAACCGCCTGCGCCTACCCCAACTCCTCCGCAACCTCACCGCCTACTCCGAAAAAACGGTCAACTGACCACTTTTTCGGAATAGAACAATAGGGAAGTCCGGGATTAGAGGCGGATGGTGGAGGCGGTGCGGATGCGGGGCTTGAGTTCGCCGCCGTAGATGAAGGTGGCGGTGGGAGTAGCAATGATGGATGCACCGGCGCGGGCTGCGTCGGGGGTTTCTACAAGCAGCTGCCAGGAGTTGGCCGCCGGGTCGAACAGCATCACCTTCTTGTTGAAGTTATACCACTCGATGGGGTGCATCAGATAGTCAGGAGCCTGATTCTGAAGCGCAGCCAGGAAAACATCGCGATTCACACCGCCGGCCGCGATAATCTGGCCGTCAGCACGCGTTGCGGCCACGCCGCCGCCAAACGTCAGCCCCGGGTCAGCGGCCTCGGTCCATTTTTTGGTTGCGGGGTCATAGCGCAGGCCTGAGGTTTCGACCGTGGCATCCTTGCCGCTGCCGGCAAAGCCGCCCCAAACATAGAGAGCGCCATTAGCAGCCGCAGCTACCGGCTGCACGCGCGGATTGCCGGGCATAGGTTTGATTTTCTGCCATTTGCCGTCGGCGTTGAGGTCAAGAGCCCAGACATTGCGCGAGGGCTTGCCGTCAACGTTGCCGCCAACAACATAGAGCGTCGAGCCGACCACTGCCGCAGCGGCGTTGTCAACCTTGGCGGGCATTGCGGGAAGCTCTTCGAAGTCGGAGCCGGTGAAACGTACAACCCGGCCCGAGGGCATGACCCAAACGGGACCTTCGGGGGTCTGGGCACTCGCACCATAGCCCATCGGCTCGGGCAGAGAGCCAATGCGCTGCCACTGGAGAGTTTCGGGGTCGGCGGCATAGATGCCTTTATAGAACACCTTCTGCGCGCCGGAAGCCAGCGGGTCAGCAGTGGGGAAATTGCAACCGCCGGCAATCAGCAGGCGTCCGTCGGGGAGCAGTCCGCTGAAAGCACCCGAAACGCCATATTCCATGCCGGGCTCAATATCGAGGTCGGCGGCATTGGTGGCCTCGGTGCGGAAGGTGGAGGCGGGCAGTGAGTCGCCGTTTATCAGATTGCCGGCCGAAACGGGTTGCCAGCCATAGCGCACATAGCGCGGATTTTCAACATTCATATTGGTGAGGATTACTTTATTGTCAATGATTTTAGCCTCGGCCGGGAAGAAATAATCGTCAACCTCGGCAATTTCAAAGCCGGCGGGAGCAAGGCCGTCGGAAGTGGTCAGTCCGCTGGCGTTATCAAAGGTCAGAGTCATGGCTCCGGGCGCAGCCACGGCTGAAACGAGGGTGGGACCGGATGCCTCGAGGTTCGCGTAGCCGTAGAGGTTCTTCAGCGCCAGGCGTGCCAAACGGCTTCCAACGGGGCGCTTGTTGCGCGGATGAACGTCGGCCGGGTCGCCCCAGTCGCTGCTCACAGCCATTTCCACTCCATCCATGCCGGCGGCCATCAGCCGCTGGCTGTTGCGGAACTCGGGCCACGACGGACGATTGATGCTCGACAGCTGCACGAAATAGAACGGCAGCTGCGGGTTGCGGAACTCGCTGCGCCAACTGCCAACGAGCATCGGGAACAGTCGCTCGTGGAGCTCTATGTTGTGGGCATTGCTCTCGCCCTGATACCAGATAACGCCGGCCAGCTCGGGGCTGCCGAGCGGACGGATGCCGGAGGCAAACAAGTAGCCGGGCAAATAGGGATGAAGCCCTTCGGTGCCGCCCAGATTCTCGCGCACGCGACCCTGTACCCACTTCTGCAGGTAGTCGTTGGTCAGCGGATTGCGCAGAACTCCGGCCATGTCCCGCTCAAGAGTGTTTATATCTACCCAGGCCTCGGTTCCCGAGCCGCCAACGGCGTTGGAAATCACTCCGACCGGAACCTGCAGCGAGTCGCGAAGCTGGCGGGCGAAGAAATAGGCCACCGCCGAAAAATCGCCGGCATTGTCGGGGCCGATGGCCTCCCACTTCGACGGGCGATAGTGCTTGAGCTGATTCATCAGCCGGCGAATGGAATCGGACCATGCCACCTGGTCAGTGCGGGCGATTTCGCGCATATTGAATATGCGCAGCTGCGGGTCGGCGCTCGCGGCTATGGCCTCGGCGCCGCCTACTGCCTGACGGAGCTTGAACTCCATGTTCGACTGGCCGGAGGCGAGCCACACTTCGCCGGCAAGAATGTCGGTCAGACGCAGGGTGTCGCCGTCGGCAGCCACCTGCATTGAATAGGCCGGGCCTGTCACCAGCGGAGCGGTCAGCACCTGCCATTGGCCGCGATTATTGGCGCGGGTGCGGTAGTTGCGGCCGTCGAGCGTCAGGGTCACTTCGCTGCCGGCGTTGGCTGTGCCGCCGATGCGCAGCGGGCGGTTGCGCTGAACAACCATTCCCGACTGCCATATTTCCGGCAGGCTCAGGCCGCCGTAGTTGCCGGTGAGCGCCTGCAGTACGGTGTTGGCCATAATGGTGGCGCCTTCAACGTCGGGGTGCACGTTGTCGAAAATCAATTCCTGGCGGTCGCGCAGCGGAGCGTCAAAGTCAATCAGCTCGGCACCTGAAATCTGCGCGATTCGCTCTATGGCCTCCTGAATCTTCAGGCGCCAGTCGCGGGTGCCGGTTTCGAATCGACCATGGCCGGCACGTATCGGAGTGAGGCGGGCAATGATTACGCGCACGTTGGGATTCGAGGCCCGCACTGAGTCAATCAGCGCCAGATAGTCGCCAACGAACTGCGAGCCGAAGTTGGGCCAGTTGCGCGGGTCGGTGTCATTGACTCCGAGGTGAATAACCGCTATATCCGGCTTGAAATCCAGCGCCGCGCGAAATTCCGGCAACTTCATGTAGGGATTATGGCCGCGGTTGAGCAGCGTGGCCCCCGAGTGGCCGAAATTGCCCACCTCATATTCATCGCCCAGCATGCGCTGCAGCTGCGACGGATAAGCGTTAATCTCCCTGTCGGGGAGCTTATAGCCATAGGTTATGCTGTTGCCGATGCAGGCAACCTTCACTTTGGCGGAAGCGCTCAGGGCCACCAGAGCCACAAGCAGCAAGGCGAATCGTTTCATCATTTCTTCAGAATTTCCTCGATAATCATCGGAGATTTAATCAGCATGCGGGGAATATGGAAAGGCCCCTTGAAAATGTTGCCCTTGGCGGTCTGCGCCACCGAGCCGTCGCGGTGGAGATAGCCGAACCATTCGCCGAACTCGGAGTCGGGCAGGTGGTCATACATCCAGTCGCTTGCCATTTTGTGCATTTCCAGATACTTTTCATTGCCGGAGACCTCATAGGCATAAAGAGTGGCAATCACCGCTTCGGTCTGCGGCCACCAGAACTTCATGTCCTGCGAGTAGTCCTGGTTCGGGAAGCCCTTGCAGTCGCGGAAGTTGATAATGCCGCCGAACTCGTGGTACCAGCCCCAATCCAGTCTCTTATCCCCATCTCCGAGCCCACGAGACGCTCAAGAATATCGGATGCCGTCTTCTGCTGGAAAAAAAAAAGCG
>CAMWSP010000034.1 GCA_947176935.1 uncultured Porphyromonadaceae bacterium
CCGAAGTCCTGGCCGTTTTGCGAGGAGAGGCCGGTGAAGCGCAGGTAGCGGGCCGAGGTGGGAGTGAAGTCTACGCGCTTGCCTTTCTTGGAGGCGTCGAACGCGCCTTCGGCAACCTTTGTCCAGTTCTGATTGTCGGTGGAAACCTCAATGGTATAGTCCTTGATGTCGCCGTTGTCGCCGCTGGTGCGGGGCCAGTATGTGAAGCCCTTGATCGGCTTAACGGCGCCGGCGTCGAAAATAATCCAGTGGGGATAGTTGGCCTGGGTAACGCCGTAAACTGTGTGCCAGATGGTTTCGGGATTGCCGTCGACCAGGTTGGAGGCTTTCTCGCTGGGCATTTCGGAGCTCACGGCAATAACCTCAACGGGGATTTCTTCAATGCGGCTGAACGTGGCGGTGTAGACGCGATCGGGGTTAGTGGCATCCCAGGCGTTGACGGTGCCACCCTGGCTAAAATCGAAGGGCGCCTCATAGGCGGTTTCCTTGATTTTGCGTTTCGGGCCGCGGGCCACTTTCATGCCGGTGGGAACTACGTTATAGAGAATCGTGGCGTCGGGGTTGGCCGAAGCGATGGTTACCACGCCATCTTTGGAGCGGGTGATGAGCAGGGGGTGCTGGGCGGCCGAACCTACGTTTGCCTGCGACTGCAGGTCAACGCCGGCGCTGACCGGACGAATCATGAAGCCGAACGACTGCAGATTCGACAGGGTGCGGTAGGGGGGCAGGGCTATGCCCTGGCCGCAGCTGGCGCCGCCGAGGCCGGTAACCTTGTTGTCGAGGTGCAGGGTGGTGCCTTTGGATTCAGGTAGCTGATAGGGGTGGGCGGCGCGCATCATGTCGATGTCGTCGTAGGGCAGGGCCGATGCGCTCATGGTGCCGTTGGTGGCGATGAACTGAACGCCGTTGCCTTGACCGTCGGTCAGGGCATTCCAGCGGATGCCTTCGCGGTTGCCCATGCTCTGGGGTTTGGGGAAGGGCACGAACTGGTCGGCGACGGTTGATTCGTAGAGGCCTACTTTCTGGGCGGTTTGGCGGTCGTTGAAGTTATTTACGGGGCCGCGGCCATAGTAGGTGTAGTTCTTCAGCCCGGCGGGCAGCTGCATTTTGTAGCCGAGGCGGGGAAGCAGCAGCGAGTGGTTCGAGGCGTCGATGGCCGACGAGAGTTCGATTGTGCCGTCGCGATAGATGGTCCAGATCTGGTTCGTTGTGAAGTGGAAGTCGTCGGAGTCCATGGGCTGACCTTCGCGGATAGCGTAGGTTCCGCTCTCGCCGCCGCCACGGGCCGATGCGCGGGCGGGAGCCTGCGAAACAACGGTGAAGTCAACCACTGCCGCGCCGTCGGGGCGGATGTAGGCCTGGTTGAGGGTGGCGTGGTGTTTGAGGTTGTGGAGGCCGTTGGCGAACCAGCTGCCGTAGTTCCAAACGTCGTTGTCGACCGGGGCGCGGAAGGCGTTGAGCACCGGGCCGTTGCCGGGGGTGATGATTTCCTGACCGTTATATTCGAGGCGGTCAATAGTTCCGGTTTCGTTGTTGAAAGCAACGTTGAAATCTGAGCCGGTAACTATGGTCGTTTCGGGGTTTTGTCCAAGAACGATTCTGCCTTCGGCGCTGATGGGTTCTGGCTTGACGGGTTCGTTGACGGGCAGCTGCACTTCGGCCTGCACATAGCCTTTCTTGGCCCAGGGTTTATCTTCGGCCAGGAGGAACTGCAGGGTGACGAAGTATTCGCCTTCGGGGTCGGCGGCAATCTTGGAGTAATCGTAGGGAATGGACCAGGTCTGCGATTCGCGCGGGCCTACTTCCATGCGGGGGCGCTTAACCGTTTCGCCGCTGGCTACGGTAACGCCGTTGCAGGTCAGAATCCAGCGCGGGGTGAGGTCGCCCAGGGTGGTGAAGTAGTTTTTGTTGAACACTTCAACGGTGCCGGTGGTCATGTCGACGGGCTTGACGCCTACATACTGGTGAACGCGCTTCACCTCGGCATATTGAGGCTTGGGAGTGAGGTCTGGGAAGATGATGCCGTTCATGCAGAACATGCCGTCGTTGGGCTTGTCGCCGAAGTCGCCGCCGTAGGCCATGTAGCGAGTGCCGTCGGGGGTGTAGTTCCAGAGGGCCTGGTCAATCCAGTCCCAGATGGCGCCGCCGCAGAAGAAGTTGCTCGACTCCATGGCATCCCAGTAGTCGGCGAACCCGCCCAGGGCGTTGCCCATAGAGTGGGCGTATTCGGAAATGTGGAAGGGGTATTTGATGTTCGACTTGCCTTTAGCGGCTTCGTAGACCCAGGGAATGGGCGGATACTGGTTCGAACCCATGTCGACGATGTCGTTGTTGCGTTCATACTGAACGGGGCGCGAGGTGTCGAACGCCTTGATTGCGTTATAGGCCTCGACGAAGTTTTTGCCGGGGCCGGCTTCGTTGCCGAGACTCCAGATAACGATTGACGGATGGTTAACGTGGGCGTGAACCATTTCCATGTTGCGGGCAACGTGGGCGTCGCGCCACTCTACGGGGTGTGAAAGCGAAGCCGCACCATATCTATACTGGTGGCTTTCGAGGTTGGCTTCGTCTTCGAGATAGATGCCGTATTTATCGCAGAGAATATACCAGTAGGGGTCGTCGTTATAGTGCGAGTTGCGAACGTGGTTGATGTTGCCCTGCTTCATGAGCATGACCTCGCGCTCCATCTGGTCGTGGGAAACGGTGTGGCCGGTGGCGAGGTTGTTTTCGTGGCGGTTCACGCCTTTGAGCTTCACGGGTCGGTTGTTGACGTAGAAATAGCGTCCGGCCAGGCCGAATTCGTCGTCGGCGGCAGCGGTGTTGCGGATTTCAACGTGGCGTACGCCGAAATAGGTGCTCACGATTTCGATGGTCTTGCCCTTTTTGTCGAGCAGTTCGGCAACGAGCACATAGCGGTTGGGCTGCTCGGCGCTCCAGAGGCGGGCATTGTTGAGGGTCAGAACGGTGTTGACGTCAACCGAGGTCTGGCCGGTGGAAACAACGGGAACGGTCTGTTCGAGCACTTTGTTTTCGGTTTCGTCGGAGTAGAGCTTCACGGGGTAAACCGAATAGCGGATGGAGCCGCTGAACTTCCATTTTTTGTCGACCAGGTTGCGCACTGTGTTTTCAACGGCGACCGATGCGGTTACCGGGCCCAGGGGATTGGCCGAGGGGTCGATGGTTGAGCGCACAACCATGTCCTGAATCTGAGTGGTGGGCGTCGAAGTCAGGTAAACAGAGCGGAAAATGCCGGGCAGGCGGAACATGTCCTGCGCCTCGAGCATTCCGGCGTCGCTATAGCGGTAGACCTCAACTGCAATGGTGTTCGGGCCCTTCTTTACCAGATAGGGGGTGATGTTGAACTGGGCGAGATTGCGCGAGTTTTTGCTGAAGCCGACGTATTGGCCGTTGATCCAAAGGTAGAAGAAGGAGTCAACGCCGTCGAAGTTCAGATAAACCTCGCGCCCTTTCCAGTTGTCGGGAATGTAGAAGCTACGGCGGTAGGAGCCCACTTCGTTGCGGTCCTTATAGGTGGTGTAGGTGGTGTCGGCCGGAGTGCGCATAACGCCGTTTTTCCAGTCGCCCACCGAGTCGCGGATAACGTAGAAAGGCACCAGCTGGTTCGTGTAGATGGGTTTGCCATATTTCAGCGAGCCGTCTTTCTGAATGCCCTGAACGTTCCAGCAGCCGGGAACCTGAATGTCGTCCCAGGCGCTAACATCGTAGGAGGGGTCGGAGAATCCTATGGGACGTTTGTCGGGGTGGTTCACCCAGTTGAACTTCCACGTGCCGTTGAGGTTCACGTAGTAAAGCGAATGTTCGGGAAGAACCTTCAGCGCCTTGTCGACAGAAGCGAAGTTAAAGAAATACGCGTGGGGTTGCTCTTTGTTGAGCGCAAGCACCTGAGGGTTCTCCCATTCGGTGCCGGCCGGAGCGTCGGCTTTGCCATAGGCATAGCCTCCGAGGGGTGTGGCAGCGTGGCCGGCAGTGGATGCCAGAGCCAGAAGCAGGCCGCAAACCAATGACTTTTGCATGGATAAAAGATTTAACGTGATAAATGAATTAAAATTTAACGCAAAGATACGCAAAAATCCCCGACAACCAAAAAATTTCGTATATTTGCGCTTAAGAATTTATAAAACTTTTACGATAATGAACGTTGCTGATAACTTGACCGAACTTATCGGTCGCACTCCGCTGCTTCAGGCTTCTCGCCTGGCTGAAAAACTGGGACTGAATGCCCGCTTGCTGCTTAAACTCGAAAGCTTCAATCCCGGCGGTTCCGTAAAGGACCGCGTTGCCCTTTCAATGGTCGAGGCCGCTGAGGCTGCCGGCATATTGAAACCGGGAGCGACCATCATCGAGCCGACCAGTGGCAACACCGGCATCGGCCTGGCATGGGTAGCCACCGTCAAGGGCTATAAACTCATCCTGACCATGCCCGAAACCATGAGCATAGAGCGCCGCAAGCTTCTGGCCGGCCTCGGCGCCACTCTGGAACTCACTCCCGGAGCGGAAGGGATGACAGGCGCCATAGCCAGGGCCGAACAGCTGCGCGACCAAACTCCCGGCTCAGTGATTCTCAGCCAGTTCGACAATCCCGCCAACCCCGAGGCGCATTATCGGACAACCGCCCGCGAAATCTGGGACGACACCGACGGGCGGCTGGATATATTCGTGGCCTGCGTGGGCACCGGCGGTACGGTCAGCGGCACAGCCCGCGGCCTCAAGGAGCGCAATCAGGAGATTCAGGCCGTTGCCGTAGAGCCGGCCGGATCGCCAGTTATCAGCGGCGGCAAGCCGGGCCCGCATAAAATCCAGGGCATCGGCGCCGGCTTCGTTCCTGGCAACTATGATTCCGGGGTGATAGACAGCGTTATGACCGTTGCCGACGATGAAGCCTTTGACTGTGCCCGCCTGCTGGCCGCCACCGAAGGCCTGCTGGCCGGCATATCGTCCGGTGCCGCCATAGCTGCCGCCATCCGCCTTGCCCGCTTGCCGGAAAACGCCGGCAAAACCATAGTTGCCCTCCTTCCCGACACCGGCGAGCGCTACCTCTCCACCCCTCTGTTCGGTTAATTCTTCCCAATCAGAAAGAATATGAAAAAGATTTGTTGTATTTGTGCCCAAGATGTTGACGTCAAGGCAAAAGAACTACTTTCTCTTGTTAATAGACAAATAGGTGTTCAGATAACTTTTTTTGAGAAGGGTTGTTCGGTTAGAGATTTCGAAGTAATTGTTAGTGATTTCGATGTAGTTGTTTTTGTATATTCCAAGGCTGCAGTACATAATAAAACTCTAATGAAACGGCTTAGAGCGGCGAGTAATCTTAATATAACGTTCATACCTATTATTTTAGGAGGGAATGTGTTGTCTAATTGGATATTAAAAAAGGTATACAAAGGGCCGAATCTTCGCAAGCCATTTCTGACATTGCGTAAAGACAATCATATGTTTGCTTTCATGCAGCAAATAGCTGGCTTAGGGGGTGCATGTATTATGGGAGATGCTTATGGCGCTGAAGTTGAGTTTATAGTGGATTTACCGTGCAAGGTTTTTCGTGGTGAGGATGAGGTGGGCAAATGCGAATCATCTAATTCAATAAAACTTAGGTTGTTTAAAGGTTCGCATGAACTTAAATTTCAAAGTATTAAGTATCCTGAATTAACAACCGATGTAAAGCTTCAGATAAAGGATATTTCTATTCCGATAAGTCGTGAAGTAAAAATAGCACGACATAGATCTGTTGATAAAATGGCGTTTAAAGGTGGATTCTACGAGGGATCATTGTTTTTGGACAATCGTGATGGATACGGCTGCTTCTGGTTCCCCAATGGTAATGTCTATAAAGGCGATTGGAAAGATGATGTAGTGGAAGGGCAGGGCGTAATGACGTATGCCTCGGGGGACTCCTATGCCGGTCAATGGCGGAATGGTAAACGTCACGGTTCTGGAAAATTCATTTGGTTAAACAAGAAAAGATATGAAGGAAATTTTGTTAATGATGTAATTAAAGGGATTGGTATATGTTATTATAGCGATGGCAGCTGTTACGATGGTGAGTGGGATGATGGAATGTACAATGGTAAAGGAATAAAAAAATTTGCAGATGGTAGTTCATATGATGGGGATTGGATACAAGGTTTACAGCATGGTTATGGAATAGAATTTGACAGCAGCGGGAACAAGGTCTATTCCGGAGAATGGAAAAATGGACAAAAGCAAACATTTTTTAATAAAGTAAAAAACTGGTGGAATAACTTATAATTTTAAATGGATTCGAAACATTGAATCGTAATAATATTTTACAAAACCTTGGAGGAATTATTTGCGAGGTTCGGAATTTTGGCTTATATTTGCTAAAACCAAAATCAACCTTTCCGACCATGACCACAGTTAAAGCCAAGCGCAAATCGCGCCTGAAACTGATAAAGAATGATCCCTGGCTCGAGCCGTTTGCTCCGGCAATCGAGGGCCGCCACCAGGATGCAGTTAATAAAGAAGCGGAACTGATCGCCGCCAGCGGTTCGCTGAAGGATTTTGCGAACGCTTATGAGTATTTCGGGCTGCACCGCACGGCCCGCGGCTGGGTTTTCCGCGAATATGCACCTAATGCCACAGCTATTTATCTGATTGGTGACTTTAATAACTGGCAGCCCGATGAGGCTTATGCGCTGAAAAGGGTTAAAGGCTCTTATGGCGACTGGGAAATCAAGCTGAAAGCCAAGCAGCTGAAGCACGGCGACTTTTTTAAGTTGCTGATTGAGTGGCCCGGCGGCAGGGGGGAGAGAATCCCGGCGTATGCCACCCGAGTTGTGCAGGCCGAGAATTCGCCGATATTTTCGGCTCAGGTGTGGGCGCCGGAAACTCCCTATGTGTGGAAAAAGAAGTCGTTTAAGCCGAACCGCGACCCGCTGCTGATTTATGAATGCCACATAGGTATGGCGCAGGAGAAGGAGGGCATAGGGACTTATGAGGAGTTCCGCCTGAACGTTTTGCCGCGCATTGCGGCCGACGGCTATAACTGCATTCAGATTATGGCGATTCAGGAGCATCCATATTATGGGTCGTTCGGCTACCACGTTAGCAGTTTCTATGCGGCTTCGAGCAAGTTCGGGACTCCGGAGGAGCTGAAGGCGCTGATTGATGATGCCCATTCGCGCGGCATAGCGGTGATTATGGATATTGTTCATTCCCACGCGGTGAAGAACGAGGTTGAGGGGCTTGGCCGCCTCGACGGCACTGCCGACCTTTATTTCCATTCCGACCCGGGGCGACGCGAGCATCCGGCATGGGATTCGCTCTGTTTTGACTACGGCAAGAATCCGACGCTTTATTTTCTGTTGAGCAACTGCCGCTACTGGCTCGAAGAGTATCATTTCGATGGGTTCCGCTTTGACGGCGTGACTTCGATGCTTTATTATTCGCACGGATTGGGTCAGGCCTTCGGCAGCTATGACGATTATTATAACGGCAGCCAGGATGCCGATGCCATAGCGTATCTGACGCTGGCCAACAAGCTTATTCACGAGGTGAACCGCAATGCCATAACCATTGCCGAGGAGATGAGCGGCATGCCGGGGCTGGCGGTGCCGTTTAAGGATGGCGGCATAGGGTTTGACTACCGCATGGCCATGGGTATTCCGGACTATTGGATCAAGACCCTTAAGGAGAAGAAAGACGAGGATTGGCATCCCACCTCGATTTTCTGGGAGCTGACCAACCGCCGCAGCGACGAGAAGACTATAAGCTACGTTGAGAGTCACGATCAGGCGCTGGTTGGCGACAAGACGGTGATTTTCCGGCTGATGGATGCCGATATGTATTGGCACATGAGCCGCGAGGATGATTCGCCGGTGATTGCGCGCGGCATGGCACTCCACAAAATGATTCGCCTGGTTACTCTGGCCACCATAAACGGCGGCTATCTGAATTTTATGGGCAACGAGTGGGGGCATCCGGAATGGATTGATTTTCCCCGCGAGGGCAACGGCTGGAGCTATAAGTATGCCCGCCGCCAGTGGGATTTGGTCAACGCCGACTATCTGAAATATTTCATGCTCAATAATTTCGATAACGCGATGATTCATCTGGTCAGCGCGCAGAAGAGGTTTGAGCTCGAACCGGTTGTGAAACTCTGGGAGAAGGACTCGGACCAGGTGCTGGCCTTTATGCGCGGCGACCTGGTGTTCGTTTTCAACTTCTCGCCCACGCAGGCCTACGACGGCTACGGCATTCTCGCTCCCGCCGGCGAGTATGTAGGGGTGCTTTCCACTGATCAGCCGGAGTTTGGCGGCTACGACAATATTGACCTGCAAACGCACCACTTGACGCAGTTTGACGCGCTCTATGAGCAGGCCGACCGCGAATGGCTGAAGCTTTATCTGCCGCCGCGCACTGCCATGGTGCTCCGCAAGCTATGAGCCGACCACTGGTCAGCGTAGTGGTGCCGGCCTATAATGTCGGCACTGCTTTTCTGCGCGATGCCATCAGTTCCGCCCTGGGCCAGACCTATGGGAATCTGGAGGTTATTGTGGTCAACGATGCGTCGACCGACAATACTATGGAGTGCGTCGGGGAGTTCGCTGACCCGCGCCTGCGGGTGATTGACCTGCCGGAAAACCGTGGATTGTCGGGCGCGCGCAACGCCGGCACGGAAGCGGCTTCGGGCAGTTGGGTCACATTTTTGGATGCCGACGACCGGATGATGCCCGAAATGACGGAGCGCCTGCTGGATATGGCCGACACCACCGGCGCCGACATTGCCTGCTGCGGATTTATGCGCACGCGTCCGCGGGCCATTCTGCCGGAAAGCAGCGGGGTGCGACCGGTTTTGACCGTTTCGCCCGAGGCTGCCATTGCCGATGCGCTTTATCAGACCGGCAGCCTGAATAATTCGGCCTGCGGCAAGCTGTATAGGCGGGAACTATGTTTGAGGCAGCAGTGGATAGAGGGATGGTTTGAGGATTTGCGCACGTTTTATCGGATTTTCCTGCTGGCCGGGCGCATTGCCTGGACCGCCGAGCCGCTTTATGCCTACACGGTGAATCCGGCGAGCTATATGCAGCGGTTTACTCCGGGGCGGGCGGTGGTGCTCGACGTTACGGAGGAGATGGTCGGATATATGGAGGCGCATTGCCCGGAGCTGGTGGCTGCAGCGAGCGACCGCGCGCTGAGTGCGGCGTTTAATATCCTGAAGTTGATGCGGGCCAACGATGTGAAGAATCCGGAGGTTGCCGCAAGGTGTAAGTCGATTATACGCCGCTATCGCTGTCGGTCGCTGTTTAACCGGCGCGTTCGGGCAAAGAATAAGCTGGCCATATTGGCGAGCTATCTGGGCGGGCTTCATCTGCTTTAAGGGTTCCCGGCGATGATTTTACATGTTATTTTTGTTGAGGGTTGTGAGCGCGAATTATCTCATCAGCGAGATATATATCGCTTCTGCAGATAAGCTCGGCTGTGCCGTCATCGATGATTTCAAACAAGGGGGATGAATAAAGCATATCCATAGCTTCCTCAAGCGAAATATGCAATTTTGTCGCTATCAATTCAATTATGCGGGCATATTTCATATCCCTCAGGATGCGGGTTGCGTTATTCATGGCCATAGGGAATGTGTTTGATGAATGATAGGCAGCTATCTATTGCTTTTTGAGTAATGAAGCAAATTTGATTGTTCGGCATTTCGTATGCAAGGTTTTGAAGAGCCTGTTCTTTGTTGTAAACGCCGGACATATAAAGGTCCACGGTTTGAAAGACCTTGTCATTGGCAACACCGCCTTCTATTATGTCATAATCCGTGTAGCTCCCACCTCCCTTACGGCAGTTGCAAACAAAGTCGAGCCATTCCTCATTGTAAGAATCGAACACCTTGACTTTCAAATTAGAATTTGGCGTGTAGTCAAAAATGTGTATGAATGCGTCTTCACCGGCCCGTATGAATCTATTGGCATATTTTTCAGCCTGCTGTTTAAGTCTGGTTACATAGAATCCTTTCCCGAAGTCAAGTGCCTCACGCGAATGAACTACGTCAGGCTTGGTAAAACATTGATTGGATGAATGGTAGACTAACATAATGCGAATCCTTTCTTTTTTAGCAGAGTGATGACATCTTCGGCCACATATTCAAGGCTGAAGGTGTGGAGAACGTCGTAGGCCGCAGCTAAATAATCTTTAATTATTCCGGATGCCTGTAGCGTTTTGTAGATATGCGAGCATGTCAAACCGGTCATCTGGGCCAAAGCCCCGATAACACAGGTTATATAGTTAATCTGAGCCTTTGTCATGGTTTCTTTACGGGCATTTGACGCAAAGTTAAGAATTTTTTTTGAGATTGAATGAATACTGTTGATTTTATTGTTTATGAACAGTGTGCCAATAATGGAAAAGCCCGGGGCCGTGCGGCCTCGGGCTTTTGGGATTCAGGTGTGCGGGAAATTATTCGCCTTTGGCGAGTTTTTCCTTGAGGGCTGCCAGAGCTTCCAGGTCGCCGAGAGTGGTCTTTTCGGGGGCGGGCAGGGCAACGTTTTCAGCTTCGGCGCGAGGAGCGCGGGTTGCGCGGGCCTTGCGTTCGGCTTTGCGTTCAGCCTTGGTGTCGTCTTCGTGGATACGGCTGTGGCTGAGGATGATGCGGCGGTTTTCTTTGTTGAATTCAATTACCTTGAAGTCAAGAGTTTCGCCGGCTTTGGCCTGAGAGCCGTCTTCCTTAACGAGGTGGCGGGGAGTAGCGAAGCCTTCGATGCCTTCGCCCAGGGAAACAACTGCGCCTTTTTCCATCAGTTCGGTGATGGTGCCCTGGTGGATGGTGCCGACAGCGTAGTCGGTTTCAAGGGCAGCCCAGGGGTTTTCTTCGAGCTGCTTGTGGCCGAGGCTCAGGCGACGGTTTTCCTTGTCGATTTCGAGAACCTGAACTTCGATGGGCTGACCGATCTGGGTGAATTCCGAGGGGTGTTTGATTTTCTTGGTCCAGGAGAGGTCGGAGATGTGGATGAGGCCGTCGACGCCTTCTTCGAGTTCAACGAATACACCGAAGTTGGTGAAGTTGCGAACTTTGGCGGTGTGCTTGCTGCCAACGGGGAAGCGAACTTCGATGTCGGCCCAGGGATCAGCCTTGAGCTGCTTGAGGCCGAGGCTCATCTTGCGTTCTTCGCGGTCGAGGGTGAGGATAACGGCTTCGATTTCGTCGCCAACCTTCAGGAAGTCCTGAGCGGAACGAACGTGCTGGCTCCAGGTCATTTCGCTGACGTGGATGAGGCCTTCAACGCCGGGGGCAACTTCGACGAATGCGCCATAGTCAGCCATAACGACTACGCGGCCGGTAACCTTGTCGCCAACCTGGAGGTTAGCGTCGAGGGCATCCCAGGGATGGGGTTGGAGCTGCTTGAGGCCGAGGGCGATGCGCTTCTTTTCGTCGTCGAAGTCGAGGATGACGACGTTGAGGGTCTGGAAGGGTTCAACAACTTCGCTGGGGTGCGAAACGCGGCCCCAGGAGAGGTCGGTGATGTGGATGAGGCCGTCGACGCCGCCGAGGTCGATGAATACGCCGTAGGCGGTGATGTTCTTGACGGTGCCTTCGAGAACCTGACCCTTTTCGAGTTTCGACATGATTTCCTTTTTCTGCTGTTCGAGTTCGGCCTCGATGAGCACTTTGTGGGAAACCACGACGTTTTTGTATTCGGGGTTGATTTTAACGACTTTGAATTCCATGGTTTTGCCCACGAAGATGTCGTAGTCGCGAATGGGTTTAACGTCGATCTGCGAGCCGGGAAGGAATGCTTCGAGGCCGAATACGTCGACAATCATGCCACCTTTGGTGCGGCATTTTACGAAGCCCTTGATGATTTCTTCGTTTTCCATGGCTTCGTTTACGCGGTCCCAAGCGCGGGCTGCGCGGGCCTTGCGGTGGGACAGAACGAGCTGTCCTTTTTTGTCTTCAGCGTTTTCAATGAAGACTTCAACGGTGTCGCCGACTTTGATGTCGGGGTTGTAGCGGAATTCGCTCATGGGGATGATACCGTCGCTCTTGTAGCCGATGTTAACCACTGCTTCGCGCTTGTTCATTGCGATAATGGTACCTTCGATTACCTGTTGGTCCTTGACCTGGCCGAGAGATTCGTCGTAGGCCTTGGTGAGTTCCTCTGCGGACTTTTCGGCGGCGGTGGTGCCGTTTTCAAAGGCATCCCAGTCGAAGTCAGCCAGGGGAGTTACAATTTGGTTTGACATAAAGTTAATTGGTTAATAAATATGTGAATTACTGTGGGCTTTTTGCAAAGTCCGCCGCAAAGTTACGAAAAATTATGGCATCTTGCAAATAATTAACAGGGAGTTGCACCAATTTTGGGCAACTCCCTGCAATTTTTTTGTCGTGGGGATTAGTTGAGGCGGATTTTTTTGCCTACGGTGAGTTTCGAGGAGGTCGACATGCCGTTGAGGCGGCAGAGTTTCGAAACCGTGGTGCCATGGCGTGCGGCGATGCGGCTGAGGGTGTCGCCGCGGCGGATGGTGTAGTACGACGAGCGACCCTTGGCTGAGGTTTTCGAGGCCGACGATGTTTTTGTTGTGGATTCGGCGCTGGCGTAGGTTGCTGCGTCGGGCGCGTAGTCGCGCGCGTTCATATAGGTATTCTTGGTGAAGAGATACTGGTCGGTGTGGGTGGTGTGGTTGGCGAAGTCGAAAATCGCGGCCGGGTTGATGGCGTAGCCCATATAGCGGGTTTCGAAGTGCAGGTGGGGGCCGGTGGAGTGGCCGGTGTTGCCGCCCAGTGCGATGGGGTCGCCGGCTTTGACGTAGTCGTCGGGCTGGACGAGGAATTTCGACAGGTGGCCGTAGACGGTTTCCAGGCGGTTGTTGTGGCGGATAACGACGTAGAGGCCATAGCCTTTGCGGCGGCCCTGGTTGCGCACAATGCGCACTTTGCCGTCGAAGGCGGCATAGATGGTGTCGCCGACCTGAACTTTCAGGTCAATGCCTAAGTGCATGCGGCGGAAGCGGCGGCGATAGCCGTAGGGGGAGGTTACGTAGGTAGGAGCCGTTGGCATGTGGAAGCCGCGCAGGTCAAGGAGCATTTCGTCGGGCACCTGGGCGGCGCTGTAGCAGTTCACGGCCTGCGAGTCCCAGCCTTCGGTGTAGATGTCCATTTCGGGTTCTTCTTCTTCGGGGAAGAGGTTGCCGAGAAAGTCTTCGGTATCCTGAACTTTGATCTGGTTGTTGATGTTGAGCTGACCGGCAATTAGGTCGGAGTGTTGCTGAGCGTGGGCTGCCGGGGGCACTATCTTGGTTTCGGCGGATGCTGAAAGGGCGGGCGCCATGCAGACTATCAGCGAAGATATGATGTGGTTGAGTATTTTTTGCATTGGTTTTATGGTTTTTGGAGAGAGTTTTATCGGGAGAGTTCAGAGAAGTTCGGTGGGCTCGTAGGTGTATTTAATCGAGGTGGGCACGAAGTCGAAAATTTCTTCGGGCTTGAAGAAGCGCTTGAGTTCGATTTCGGCGTTTTCGGTGGTGTCGGAGGCGTGGATAATGTTTTCCTGGCCGCTCATGCTGAAGTCGCCGCGAATGGTTCCGGGGGCTGCTTTGCGGCCATTGGTTGCGCCGGTCATCATTCTGACTACTTCAACGGCGTCTTTGCCCCAGAGGGCCATAACGATTACCGGGGAAGCCATCATTGATTTCAGCAGGTTCGGAAAGAACGGACGGTCAATCAGATGGGCGTAGTGCTCGTTGAGGATCGCTTCGTTGAGCTGCATCATTTTCATGCCGCGTATAACCAAGCCTTTCTGCTGGAAGCGCTGAATGATTTGGCCGACGTAGCCATGCAGAAGAGCGGATGGTTTGAGGATAACGAGAGTTGTTTCCATGAGGAGATTCTGATTTTATCGGTTAAGAATTAAGGCCGGCACGACCGGGCATTCCGACTGCAAAGGTACGAAAAAAATCCCGGCCGCAAAAGTTAAAAATCAAAAAATCTGTTTTTAGTAGCCGAGGAGGGAGAGGATGTAGGGGGCGAGGAGGGCGGTGAGGATGCCGTTGAGGGTGAGGCCGAGGGAGGAGAAGGCGCCGTAGCGTTCGCTGCGTTCCATGGCGGCGGCGGTGCCTACGGCGTGGGAGGCGGTGCCGATGCTTAGGCCTGTAGCCATGGGGCTTTTGATTCGGGACAGGCGGACTATGTTGAAGCCGGCAATGGAGCCGAATATGCCGGTGCAGACAACCACTGCGGCGGTGAGGGCGGGAATGCCGCCCAGCGACCGGGAGATTTCGATGGCTATGGGGGTGGTTACGGCTTTGGGGGCGAGGGAGAGGGCTACCTCGGGCGTGGCGCCGAGCATTTCGGCTATGACGATGACTGAAACGAGTCCGGCCACGCAGCCGGCGAGTTCGGCTATGAGCAGGGGTATGACTTGTTTGCGTATGGTGGAGAGCTGGCGGTAGAGGGGCACTCCGAGGGCTACCACTGCTGGTTTGAGCCAGAATTCGATGTAGGCGCCGCCTTGGTGGTAGTCTTCGTAGTCGACTCCGCATCCGCTGAGCAGGGCTATGAGCACGGCTATGGAAATCAGTATGGGGTTGAACAGCTTCAGCCCCAGGCGGCGGCTGAGCCATTGGGAGCCGAGGTAGACCATGAAGGTCAAGGCTATGAGGAATAGCGGGTTGGCGAGGAAGTTAGCGTCGGGTTGAGTCATGGCGACGGGTTGCGCGGCGGGTGAGTTGATGGGTCCAGCCGGTAACGGCTATGATGATTACGGTGCTGCCGACTGTAGCGCCGACTATGGGTAGCCATTGGTCGGCGATGAGGCCCATGCAGCGCATGAGTCCGACGCCGGCGGGAACGAAGAAGAAGCCTATGTTGTGGACGAGGAAGTCGGCGAAATTTTCGACCTGACGGAGTTTTACGGCGCCGACTTTGAGGGCGGCGGCCAGCAGGAGCATGCCGATAATGGATGAGGGCACGGTGGTGCCGGTGAGCCACACAATCAGCTCACCGAGTGCCAGGAACAGAAACAATATGGCACACTGCTGAATCATTGGCGGTTGCCGGTGATGAGGATGTTCATTGCTGGAAGGGGGTGGTGAAGTTGCGGAAGAGGGGGGCGCGCATGT
>CAMWSP010000035.1 GCA_947176935.1 uncultured Porphyromonadaceae bacterium
CGCGGAAAACCGCCCGTGGGTTGCCGAACTCGGCCAGGGAATGACCGTTAGCCTGCGCACTCCGCAGTGGAAGCTGATTCCGGCTGCAAACCACGACCGGGCCGAGCTTTCATGGCCGGCAACCGGCCATAACGGCAACATCATAGAGCTGGGCGACAGCACTCAGCCGCAGCTCTTCAACGTTGCTTCCGACCCGAATGAAACGACCAATCTGGCTGCCGAAAAGCCGGAAAAGGTTGCCGAACTCACTGAACTCTGGAAGAAAGTAGTGCCCAATAAATAAGCGATGAATTCATATCAACCAACCGATAAGATGCGCTCGGCGGTTGCCGAGTCGCCGAAACTGCTGATGGCGCTCAGCCGCTTCGGCATACCTCTTGGCTTCGGCGACGAAACCATCGAGGCCGTTTGCCAGCGCCGCGGCGTTCACACTCCGACATTCCTGGCCGTTGCGTCGCTTATCGGGCGCAATGAGGTTTCTATGTCGGTCAATGATATATCGCTGCCGGCGCTGATAACCTACCTCAAGAGCGCCCATGCCTATTTCGTTGGCTTCTACCTGCCGCAGATACGTTCCAAGCTCATATCGGCCATCAATCATGCCGGAAGCGAGGACGTTGCGCTGGTTGTACTCAAGTTCTTCGACGACTATGTTGCCGAAGTGCGACATCATATGGAGTTCGAGGATAGCCGGGTGTTTACTTATGTCGACGAACTGCTGGCGGGTAAGCGCCGGCCCGACTTCTCGATAGAACATGATTTTCTGGCGAACCATCAGCCCATAGCAACCAAGCTGCGCGAGCTCAAGGATATATTTATATGCCACCTGCATGGCTCACAGGTGAATAACGATCTGCTCAATCTGGTTCTGTTCGATATTATAAACTGCGAGAGCGACCTGCTGAGCCACTGCGAAGTGGAGAACAAACTGTTTGCCCCGGCGGTGAAAGCTCTGGAATGCAAGGCGCAGCCGGTGGAGGCGAGCGCTCCGGCGTCGGTCGGGCAGGATGAGGATGACCATGGGCTGACCGAGCGCGAAAAGGAGATTATCCGCAACGTTGCCCGCGGACTTTCAAACAAGGAGATTGCCGACAAGCTATACCTGTCGGTCCATACCGTTGCCACTCACCGGCGCAACATCTGTGCCAAGCTCGACATTCATTCAGCCGCCGGCCTGACGATATTCGCCATAATCCACCATCTGCTTCCCCTCTCCGAAATCCAGAACCTCAGCTCCCTCTAACCCTAATCGTTCTCACCCCCGAGCAGATAATTGGCGCTTCGCCCGCCTTCACCGCTGTCGCGCAACATCCCTTTGGAAATGAGGTCAATTCGGCCGCTGCCATATATACGGGTTATGTTTTTCTCTACCGTTCCTCCCGCATATTTAACTATTTGCGGCGAAAACTACACACTTTCACCGCAAATTTGCGGTGAATATTTACGCAATACAGCAATAATATTTTTAAGGGAACATAAAAATACTGCTACCAATATGAAAATTTGACTCAGCAACATAAGGTTTCCTCCAGCTAAGCCTCGCCCATGGTCAATTATGTAAGAAAGAGCAATAAGATAGCATAGGCAGCCCCCCATTATCCAAAATATTTTCTGCCACTTCTTCATTTCAATGCTTCGATTTTGGCAATGGTAGAATCCGGCAATATGTCTATGCCGTATAATAGATGGCTGCTCTGATAGCCCAAGAAGTCTATATATTTGAGGATAAGTGCATATTTGCTTTGTGTTCTCGACATGTCAATGTTACCGTTCTCATCAAAGCAAATTGCCTCGTGGTGAGCTATGCGGTTGCGGAAACTCTTTATCTCCTGTAACTCATTGAACACAGCACGTTGTCCTAATCCGGCTGTTCGGTTCGGAAATATACGCAAAAGATTTTGGCCGCCCAATCGGTAAGGCTGACGAGTGAACAAATGCGTCCAAAAGCCGAAAGACACCGACGAAACGACACGGTCGTTTGTATATCGCCCGTTTTGCCGAAGCGTAGCAATTATACGAAGCACCTCATTTTTCTGCGGTGCGTTCTCAATCATACCACCGTGTCTCATTTGATTCTCCACCCACTCCGAATCATTGAATATGCGTTGATAGTGAGCGTTGATAGCGTTGCGAAGCACAACCTCGAATATATTCAGTATGCCATAAAACTTTTGGCACAACTTTACGTTATGCCTATACAGTGTCAGTGCTTTAGCTGTATTGCCACCGCACGCAACTAAATATTTGTTGAGACGAGCGGGAGAAAACGCCTTTTCATACTCGGAATACTTCACTTCGTAATTTTTAACTTATTTCGATTTGCAAATTTACGAAAATCTTCCTAACTTTGCAACGGAATCCCCCGAGTGTCCCTGTCTTCGGACAAACCTCGGGGTTTAGTCTTTTATAGCCGCTCCTAATTCGGGCGGCTTTTGTTTTGGAGTGCAGTTCAGTTTGACCCAGCCTCTGTTGTGATATCAGATTTTCAGGAGTTTGCGGAGGTGGGTGAGCAGGGTGGGGAGGAGGCCGTAGTGGCTGCGCATGATGCGGAAGCGCTCGCGCAGCGAGGCGCGGCGGTTGGCGGTGGTCATGCCTTCGCTCAGATAGTCGGCCACGTAGTCATTGATGTAAACGTTGAGTTCCGAGCGCTTGAGGATTTTGCAGGCCCAGTCGTAGTCGGCCGAGAAGCGATATTGCAGGTCGTAGTCCTCGGCCAGGTCGCGGCGCACGAGCATTGCCTGATGGCAAACTTCCATGCCGTTGAGAAACGAGCGGAAGGTGAGTTTTTCGGGCGCGCGCAGGTGGCGTTCGCCAACGTAGCGTCGCTCCGGGTCGACCAGGCGGGTCTGGCCGTAAACGATGCCGGGCTCGGCCGGGGCAGCGGTGGCTATGGCGTCGGCATAGGTTTGCAACGTGTCGGGGCTTGAGAATGAATCGCCGGCGTTGAGGAAAATGATGTAGCGGCCCTGAGCGCGGTGCAGGCCTTTGTTCATGGCGTCGTAGAGCCCGCGGTCGGGTTCGGAGTAGACCTTGGCCACGGGGCAGGCGCAGGCCAGTTCCACGGTGGAATCTTTCGATGCGCCGTCGATGACCAGATATTCGAAGTCCCAAAACGTTTGCGCCTCGACTGACCGCAGGGTTGGCGGCAGGGTCGAGGCGGCGTTGTAGGTTATGGTGATGATGGAGATGAGGGGCATTTCAGCGGATGCGGTCGGCGGCTTTGAGCAGGTTCTGGTCGGAGGTGATAGCGTGTGCGGCAAACAGGTCGAACAAGGCGCTGAAGAACATAACGGCCGGAGCCAGCAGCGCGAGATTGGCGCCGAGTTCAATGTTGATTAGGTCCAGAGTATAGGTGTAGGCCAGCGAGCATATGGCGAATAATGCAGCCAGGCGGGCAACTAATTTCTGGCGCTTGAGGTTCTTGTAGAGGCAAATACCCAGCAGCGGCAGGAGGGTTGCCAGCAGGGCCAGAATCAGAAGCGGAACGTTGTTTTGAATGCCGATGTTGCCGCCCGGAACTATGAGCCAAGGATAGTTGAGGCTGAAAATTGCTGCCAGGAAGGAAATGAGGAGGTAGAGGTTTTGCAGACGCTGGATTTGCATGGCTTATTTCTGATTTATGAGGTTAAAAAATTCGGTGCGGAGTGCCGGGTCGGTGGCGAAGGTGCCTAAGTAGTCGGTTGTGGTTGTCATTGCATCCTGTTTTTCCACGCCGCGCATTTTCATGCAGAGGTGGCCGGCGGTGCAGGTCACTATGGCGCCTTGCGCGGGCAGGGTCTCGAAGATTTCGCGGCAAACCTGGGCGGTCAGGCGTTCCTGCACCTGCAGGCGGCGGGCATAGGCATCGACAACGCGGGCCACTTTGCTGAGTCCGAGCATGTTGCCCTGAGGAATGTAGCCGACCGACATGCGGCCGAAAAAGGGCAGTATGTGGTGCTCGCAGAGCGAGTAAAATTCAATGTCTTTTACGATTATCATGCGCGAGCCGTCGTGGGTGAACACAGCCTGACGCATGATTTCCGCCGGGTCCATACGATAGCCGGAGGTTGCGTAGTAGAGCGCTTTTGCGGCGCGCACGGGGGTTTTTATCAGCCCCTGGCGGGTTGGGTCCTCGCCCAGAAGCTTGATTATGGCCTCGATGTGTGAGGCGAGTTGGTCAATGGTTTCCTGATTGTAGTCTTTACGTTCCATATCAGAGGTTTATGCGTTCGCGAACAACCCGCATTTCGCCCGCGTGGCCGGGCATTGCGGCTTTGAACCGGCTCAGTGCGGCTGCGGCATCTTCATATTTGCGGAAATCGCCGGCTTTTAGGCGCCAATATGGGGCGTCGAAAGTCACATATGTGGCGTATTCGGGAAATTGTTGGGCCAAAATCTGCTGTCGGCGGGTCGCTTCGGCTTTGGCGGTTCGGGGATTATTGCCCGAGAAAACCAGAATGCGGAATCCGCCGTCGGTGCGGGGCTGGTCGGCAGCGTTGGCCGGAGTATTGGCGTCTGCGCCCGCCGAGTTGCGTGGGGCGGTTGAGCGCAGACGGTCGTTGAGCTTGGCCGGCTGGGTTATTTTAACGGTAGCACCGGTGTTAATATGGTCGGCTATGGTCGGCTTGAGCGAGTCGACCGGTTCGGCGGCAGCGGCCGTCAGTGCCGTCAGAGCAAGAATTGCGAGTGAGAGTAGGCGGTTCATTGTTCGGCAGTTGGGTTAGTTCGGAAAATGAAAAATATCCAGATCGTCGGCTTCGATGTGGCCGCGGCGGGAGAGCATGGTGTCCACAGCGCTCATGAACTGCGACATTCCGAAGGCCTCCAGGGCCGACGAAAGGGTCCAGAGTTCGCTGATGTGGAGCGGAAAGAGCTTCTTGGTTCTTGCAAAAGCATCTTTGGCGCGGTGTTTGTCGCCGAGCTTCAGGTATGACATGATTCCGCCGATGATAACCGTTGGCGAAATCAGTGGCGATTGCTGCGCCAGCAGCTCCTCATAGCGTTCAATGCATTCGTTGTAGAGCCCGAGGCAGTAGAGGCATGTTATGTAGTACTTCATCGACTTGATGTCGAGCTCGTTTTCGGCCCGGAGCATCTCCAGCATGGCGTGGGCCTGATTCAGCTCGTTGCGGCTATAATAGTCGCACGCGCGGGCGAGCCATTTCTCGGCCGCATCGGGCGCGGCGGAGAGCGATTGATAGTGGTCTGCCATCAGCCGCTCCCATCCTTCGGGCTGAATGGTCAGCACCAGGTGGAAGAGTTCTTCGGAGTCGGGATATTGATGCGAATAGTCGGCAGCGAGTTTCTGAGCCTTGTCGGTGCGGCCGGCAAGATAGAGCGCGCGAATGTAGATGTCGGCCATGGATGGCGACTGCATATCCTTTTCGAATCCGGCCAGGGCCTCCACCGCTTCGTCGGGGCGGTCGAGCTCAATGAGTATGGATGCCTTGAGGGTGAGGGCTGCGGGATTCTTGCTGTCGATGGCCAGCGCATATTCCAGGGTTGAGAGCGCGCCTTCGAAGTCGGGCTCGTTGGGCTCGGGGCCTTCGCCTATATTGACCAGCACCTGCGCCAGGGCGTTCCAGAAGTCAACGTTGAAGGGCTCCAGCTCGGTCAGTTCCTCCAGTAGCTTGATGCAATATGCGCGGTCGTGGCGCATGTCGGCCACAATGAAGAGCTCATAGAGCAGAGTCGGCAGATAGTCGGTTTTTTTGCGGAGCCTGCCTTCGTTGGCCTGCAGCCAGTCGTAGCATCCGCATGCGCTTGCGCAGTCAACCAGCTGGATAATGGTTTCGTCGTCGAGTTTGCCCGGGGCGGCGGCGATGGAGTCAAGTATCTGCTTCACAACCTGCGGTTCAACGGTTTCCTCCATTCGCCGCAGCATCAGGATTTGGGAAATGGGGGAGCCTTCGGGCATTTGCAGGCGCATGTTGTCGACGCCCTCGTCGAGATTGAGCTCATAGAAGAGAAACGCCTTGCGGGAGCGCAACTCATCGTTGTCGGGAAAATACCGGTAACCGCGCATCAGGGCCTCGATTTCAACATACTCGTCGTTGAGGTCAACGGCCTGGTCGATTATAACGACTAGATCGTCGGCGTCGAAGTAGTCGGCATCGGTGCCTGCACCTTTGGCCAGCGATTCCTTAAACCGCTGATAAAGGGCGAGTCGCTCGTTATCGGGCTTTTCTATGCTCATTTTTTCTGTTCTTTTTCCCAGCTGTCTTTCAGGCCGATGGTGCGGTTGAACACGAGCTTTTCGGGCGTGGAGTCGAGGTCGGGCGTGAAGTAGCCGATGCGCTGGAACTGGAATTTCGCTCCCTGCTTGGCGTTTTCGGCTATGAAGGGTTCAACCTTCACTCCCTCAATAACTTTCAGTGAGTCGGGATTGAGAAGTTCGCGGAAGTCTTTGTCGGTTTCGGCGGCCGGGTTCTCAACGGCGAAGAGGCGGTCGTAGAGGCGCACCTGAGCGTCAACGGCATGGGCGGCGCTGACCCAGTGGAGGGTGCCTTTTACCTTGCGCATCGAGCCGGGCAGGCCTGAGCGGGTTTCGGGGTCGTAGGAGCAGCGCAGTTCAACAATGTTGCCTTCGGAGTCCTTGATAACTTCCTCGCACTTGATGATATATGCGCCTTTCAGGCGGACTTCGCCGCCGGGGGCCAGGCGGAAGAACTTTTTGGGCGGGTTCTCCATAAAGTCGTCGCGCTCAATGTAGATTTCGCGCGAGAAAGGCATCTTGTGGGTGCCTTCGGCGGGATTTTCGGGGTTGTTTTCCATTTCAACTTCCTCAACCTGCCCTTCGGGATAGTTGGTGATGGTCACTTTCAGAGGGTTGATAACGGCCATGGCGCGGGTCGCGCGGGCGTTGAGGTCGTTGCGCACGGCGTGTTCCAGCAGCGAAATGGAGTTCAGGGCTTCATATTTGGTGTAGCCGATGGTGTCGATAAAGCGGCGGATGCTCTCGGGCGTGTAGCCGCGGCGGCGCATACCGGAAATGGTTGGCATGCGGGGGTCGTCCCAACCGTCGACGAGTCCCTCCTGCACCAGCTGCAGGAGCTTGCGCTTGGACATCACGGTGTATGTCAGGTTCAGGCGGTTGAACTCAATCTGGCGCGGGCAGTAGTCGCCACCCTTGGCCAGCTCCTGGGCGAAATAATCGTAGAGCGGACGGTGAGGCACGAACTCCAGAGTGCATATCGAGTGGGTAACGCCCTCGAAGAAGTCGCTCTGGCCGTGGGCGAAGTCATACATGGGATAGACTTTCCATGTGGTGCCGGTGCGGTGGTGGGGATATTTCGTTATGATGCGATACATTATGGGGTCGCGGAAGTGCATGTTGTCCGAGGCCATGTCGATTTTTGCGCGGAGAACGCGTGCGCCGTCGGGGAACTCGCCGGCGTTCATGCGCATGAACAGGTCCAGGTTCTCCTCGGGCGTGCGGTCGCGATAGGGCGAGTTCTGGCCGGGCTGGGTGGGAGTGCCTTTCTGCGCGGCAATCTGCTCGGAGGTCTGGTCGTCAACGTAGGCCTTGCCTTCCTTAATCATGCGCACTGCCAGGTCAAACAGGCGGGGAAAATAGTCCGACGCATAATATTCGCGGTCGCCCCAGTCAAAACCGAGCCAGTGGATATCCTCGCGGATAGCGTCGACATATTCGGTGTCTTCCTTAACCGGGTTGGTGTCGTCGAAGCGGAGGTTGCAGGTGCCCCCGAATTTTTCGGCAACGCCGAAGTCCATGCAAATGGCTTTGGCATGGCCTATGTGGAGATAGCCGTTGGGCTCGGGTGGGAAACGGGTGTTGAGGCGTCCGCCATTCTTACCTTCTTGCAGATCGTTGAAAACGAGTTGTTCCACGAAGTTCAGGCCGCGTTCGGCGCTTTCCTCGTTAATGATATTTTCGCTCATAAGATTTTCAAGTTTAAAGTTACCCGCAAAGTTACGAAAAAAAATCCAAAATCTGCTTTAAAACGCCGATTGAAAGAAAAATTTGGCTAAATGGCGCGAGTTTGTTACATTTGCCGAGGTGGAGCGTATATAGAGTGTAAGGTGAACCTAAAATGAGCCAGGATATTCTGACATCAACTTTTCTGAGGCTGCGCGGGCGACTGCGGGCAACGGCCCGCCGCGTGCTCGCTGACGATAGCTCGGCCGACGATGCGCTGCAGGAGGCTTTCTTCAAGCTCTGGCAACGCAGGCAGTCAATCGAAAGCCGGGCGCAGGCCGAGGGGCTGACGGTGGTTGCGGTCCGCAACAGCTGCATTGACCAGCTCCGGCGCAACAGCCGGCGGGCAGAGTGTCCGATCGACCCGGTGGCCGAGGAAGTCGCCGACACTGACCCCCAAAGCGACCGCGCGGAGCTCTATGAGTCGGTCCGGGCGATTATCAACGGGCAGCTGAGCGAGCGCGAGCGCCAGGTAATCACCATGCGCGACACTCAGGGCTATAGTTTCGCAGAAATCGCCGCGGAGCTGAACATCACTGAAACCAACGCACGCATGATTCTGAGCCGTGCCCGGAAGGCGGTGCGTGAAATTTATCTCTCTTCGAAAAAATAAACAGTAAAAATGAAACCAAACGAATCTGAAATCAAGTATTTGAACCGGCTAATCAACCGCTATTTCGACGCCACGGCGTCGGAAGCCGAGGAGCGTGAGTTGCGCCGGATGCTTGCCTCGACGCGGCTGCGGTCGCCCGAAATTGAGCAGGCGCGTGCCGTTATGGGTTTTTATGCCGTTGGGCGCAAGGCCGCGCCCGCCGGCCGGCAATGGCGTTTGCCGGCGGCTGTAACGGCTGCGGCCGCCGCGGCGGTTGTTGCGGTCTGCGTCGGCGCCAATGCGCTGTTCGGCCCGTCGGCGGCCAACGCAAATCAGTGTGTGGCCTTCGTGGGTCAAACCGAAATCACCGATTCCCGCAGCGTCATGGCCATGATGCACAGTGAACTGGCCGAGATGGGCCGCGCCTCGGAATCGGTCCGGGCCGACGTGGTTTCGGAGTTATCATTGATTATTAAATCATCAGAGCAATGAAGAGGTTTTTAATACTTTTGGCGCTCGTTTGCGCGTGGGCGGCTCTTCCGGCTCAGTCTATCAGGGAAGTCAAGGAGCTGTTCGGTGATTTCGCCACCAAAAATGCCAACACGACTGAAACCATTATCAGCGGCAAGGCCCTCGAGAACACGGGGCTGAGTTTTTACCGCAGCCTCGTAATCAGCGGCGCGCCCGAAAAGGCCGACGCCATTACGCGCCGCATCGGCAGGCTCGACAACGATGCGCTGAGCCGCGAAGTGAAGTATATCAACGGCAAAATCTACTATGCCATGTTTACCTTGCAGCCCGAAGGACGTGATCGTGATAATCACTATCTTTTCTATCTCAACTCTCATCTGAAGGGCGATGACCGCATAATTCTGATTTATATCAGCGGAACCAGGAATGTTATTGAAATCAACGACTTATTAAAGTGAAATAAATGAAAGCGATTCAACTATTTATGCTCGCTGTGCTCAGCGCAGCAACGGCCGCGGCCACCGAACGGACCGATACGGTTGTGTTTGTTAAGAATCCAACGGTAGTAATCGTTGAGGATAACGGCAAATCGGTTGTTATCCAAGGATGCGAAGGCGACCCCTGTTATAAATTCGAATATCATAGCCGGCCTGCTGATGCCGGCGAGGACGATGCCGCCGATGCCGAAGCAACGAATATTGAAAGGCTCTTGTCGCTGGGCTCGCACATCGGCAGCCAGTCGGGCCCGGGGCCCCTCAAAGTCAGGTTTCATGGCTCGCAGATGGGAAAACGCGGCGTTGTTCGAACGTCGAAAAGATTCTCATTCGATGTTGGGTGTGATATCTATGCCGGCGCTGTTATTCCGCTCAATGGCGATGCCGGAATGGGCAACACCGGCTGGCAGCTCGGCATGGTTAACGTTGCCAAGGCGCAGTGGCGTCTGTCCGGCAGCGGCACGCGCCTGTCGCTCGGCCTGGGCTGGCAATACAGCTATCTGACCATTGGCGGCGGCCTTATGGGCTCCCGCAATAACCTCGGCGCTTATGTGCTGGAGCCGATTCCCGATGAATACTATAACGTCAAAACGTCGCTCCGCAACTTTGCGGTGCAGATTCCCATGCTGCTCAACCAGCCGCTCAGCGGCCGGTTCGCTATCGAGGCGGGCGCGGTTGCTATGCTCAACACCTACACCACCGGCAACCGCAGCTGGTCCGAAGGCCTGACCAAGTCGAAAATGCCGCTCAAGGGCCTGCATCAGCGCATACTCACGGTCGATGTCCTTGCCCGCATCGGCTGGCGAAGCCGCTTTGCCCTTTATGTGCGCTACTCGCCTGTCGACTTGTTCAGCCCGCAGTATGGCCCGCAGTTCAATCCAATCGCTGTTGGCGCTTCAATCGGTTTCTAATCACTTTTAATGTTCTGCAAAATGAAAAAGGCAATCATCATATTAGCTTCGATTCTGAGCCTGAGCGTTCCGGCGCGGGCTGAAAAGAAAACAACCACCATAGTTGGCGCGCGGAGCGTGTGCATAACCGAGAACGCCAACGGCGTGCGAACCCTTGTCGACGCCATTAACCCCATTTACATGTTCAACTATAAGTGTGTCGATGCGACCCCCATGGTGGTTACGCGCATGAGCCGGTCGGGCGTGTCGCTGGTAGGCATTCCGGATATAGGCCCGCAATCATCCGTCAGGTGGGACCTGACCTGCGGCGGCCTCGGCTTCGGTTTCTGTTCGGCTTTGGGCGCCCCCTCCGCCGCTGGGGTGGAAATGGGCAAGTCGTTTGAAATTTCGTGGTTTCATATCGCGGCTGTCGAGGCCACCAACCGTTTCGGCAATTCGTTTTCGCTCGGCATAGGTCTGGACTGGCGCAACTACCGCACCACTTTAGGCGGCGGTTTCATGGCTCCCGACGGCCATGTTGACGTGTGTGCCGCTGAGCAGCTGCCCGAGGCGGTTCGCCTGTCGCGCATAAAAATCTTTTCGTTGCAGTTGCCGCTGCTCTACACCCAGACTCTGCCTTTCGGAATCACCAAATCCGGTTTTGCTCTAAGCTTCGGCCCGATTTTTAACTTCAACACCCATGCTTCGGTGCTGACCGCCTGGCAAACCGGCTCCGCAATGTCGGAATATAAAGCCGAGGGAATCAACGTCAGGAAGTTCACCATCGACCTGTTTGCCTCGCTCAGCCTTTGCAGGGGATTCCGCATATATGCGCGCTATTCACCCTATAAGGCTCTGACCGGCCGCTATCCGATGAACTTCCGCACCCTGTCGACCGGAGTGTTGTTCTTCATGTAAAAAAAATTAAGCCTTAAATCATTATTATTTTTGTGTAGAAAAGCCCATGGCTGCCTGTGAGGGCGTTGCCATGGGCTTTGTTATTCTGCTATCCGTAGAGCTTATTTTTTCAGGTCTTTTTCAACCTTGGCGAGCTTTTCGGCTTTGGTCTTGGGGGCTGCTTTTTTCTCGGCAGGTTTCTTTTCAGCTACCGGCTTTTTTTCGGCCGCGGGCTTTTTGGCGGGTTCGGCCTTCTTTGCGGGAGCGGCTTTTTTAGCGGCGGGCTTTTTGGGCTCGGCTTTCTTTTCCTCGGCGGGCTTCTTTTCGGCTGCGGGAATGGCGGCGCCGGTGCGCAGGTTGTGTTCAACGTTGAACTGCTCGAGCGAGCGGCGCAGCGAGTCGTTTTCCTTGGTGAGCTTTTCGAGTTCGGTTGCCTGGTTGCGGATGGTGGTGAGCAGGGCGTTGAGCTCTTCGTTTTCGATGCTCATGGGATATTGCTCTTCAACGCGCACAATAAAGTCGGCCAACACGTTCATGTAGTTAGTGAAGGCTTCATAGGGCGAGCCGTAGGGCGAGAAGTTGGCGGCTGCGGCGCCGTCGCCGAAGTTTTTGGTCGACATGTAGTAGAAATGGTCGGCACCCTGCAGGTAGAGCCAGTCCATTTTCAGGCGGCGGTCGGAGCAGAGGCGAACGCGTTCGGTTACGCTGTAGAGCTTATCGAACGCTTCATTTTGGAGGCGGTTGCCGAGCCAGGCGGAAACGTCGCGGCCATCGTCTACGGCCGAAACCGGGTGGCCTACGGCCAGAGTGTCGACTGCTTTGAGCTTGCTGACGGCTTCCGACGGGGTCCAGAAGTCAATGCCGCGTTCGGCGGCGAAGCGGGGCAGTGCTTCCAGGAATTGGAAGATGCCGGTTTCGCGGGGCTGGAGTTCGCCGAAGGTTTCAAGGTTCATGCAGAGGTTGATAATCTGCTCTTCGGCGGGAGTGGATGCGATCCAGTCCATGTATTTGTCGGCGGTGAGGGGATAGGATTCCCAGTTGGTGTCGGAGAAGCGGCGGGCAACGTCGTCGGCCAGCTTGGCGTTGTTGAGCAGCAGTTTGAGCTTGGGAGCGGATGCTGCCGAGTAAACGTAGTCGGGCGATTTCCAGCCGAGAATGTGTTTGGCGCCTTCGGTCACCACGCCCTTGAAGCCCAGCTGCAGAATCTGCGGGGCGATTTCGTCGCTGTAAATGAGCTCGGTGTTGCGGAAAACTTTGGGGGTCTGGCCGAAGAGGGCCTGGATTTTTTCGGAGTGGAGCTTTATCTGATCGGCGAATTCCTCGGGCTGTTCGGCCAGCGAGGCGAGGGAGTTGGCATAGGGGGCGCCGAGGAACTCAACCTTGCCGGTGTCGGCCAGCTTTTTGAGCAGGTCAATGAGTTCGGGCACGTATTGTTCGCACTGTTCCAGGGCATCGCCGGAAATCGAGATGGCAAAGCGGAATTTGCCTTTGGTATCCTGAATCATGCGCAGCAGGGTTTCGCATGCGGGAATGTAGGAGCGCTGGGCAATGCGGGTGATTATTTCGTCGTTGGCAAAGTCGTCGTAGTAGTAGTGATCGTTGCCAATTTCGAAGAAGCGGTAGCGCTTCAGCCGGTAGGGCTGGTGAATCTGGAATATGAAATTAACTGCTTTCATGTTGTTGTTTGCGGGGGGTTATTGGCGGTTGAGCACTTGTTTGTAAATATTGATAACTTTTTGGCCGGCTTTGTCCCAGGTAATCTGGTTGACTTCCTTGAGGCCGTCTTCCTTGAGCTGCTTATACATTGCCGGATAGGTGATGATTGAATAAATGGCGTCGGCCATTGCGTCGATGTCCCAATAGTCGGTTTTGATAACGTTATGGAGAATTTCGGCGCAGCCGCTCTGCTTGGAAATAATCGAGGGAACGCCCATCTGCATCGCTTCGAGCGGCGAAATGCCGAACGGCTCCGAAACGGAGGGCATGATGTAAACGTCGCTGGCGGCGAAGGTTTCATAAACCTGGCGGCCTTTCTGGAAGCCCGGGAAGTGGAAGCGGTCGGCTATGCCGCGTTCGGCGGCGAGGTTAATCATTTTGTTCATCATGTCGCCGGAGCCGGCCATTACGAAGCGCACGTCTTTGTCGAGCTTCAGAACCTTGGCGGCGGCTTCAACGAAGTATTCCGGACCTTTCTGCATGGTGATGCGGCCCAGGAAGGTAACGACCTTTTCTTTGGGCTTCTGAACCTTGATGTCGAGCAGCTCGGGCGATAGGGGAGTCACGGCGTTATGCACCGTGGTTACCTTGGCGGGGTCGATGCCGTATTTTTCAATAACCGTTCGGCGGGTCAGGTCGGAAACGGTTATGATATGGTCGGCGTTGTGCATGCCGTCGAGCTCGATGTTGAACACCGTGGGGTTCACGTTGCCGCGCGAGCGGTCGAAGTCGGTTGCGTGAACGTGGATAACCAGCGGCTTGCCGGTCACCTGCTTGGCGTGGATGCCGGCGGGGTAGGTCAGCCAGTCGTGGGAGTGGATAATGTCGCAGTCAATGGTGCGGGCCACCACGCCGGCCATAATCGAGTAGTTATTGATTTCCTCGAGGAGGTTGTCGGGGTATTTGCCGGAGAATTCAATGCAGCCCAGGTCGTTGGTGCGCATATAGTTGAAGTCGGCGTAGATATGGTCGCGTAGCGCGAAGTAGAGGTCGGGGTCCATAACGTTGCCAATGCGCTGCTCAACGTAGTCGCGGCTAACGTCGCGCCAGGCCACTGGCACTTGCGATGCGCCGATGATGTTGGCGAAATGGCGGTCTTCGTCGCCATAGGGTTTGGGAATAACGAATGTGATGTCCATGTCGCCACACTGCCACATGCCTTGGGTCAGGCCGTAGCTGGCGGTGCCTAATCCGCCTAAGATGTGGGGAGGGAACTCCCATCCAAACATTAGTGCTTTCATGTTTCTATGCAGGGGTTTCTTTTAGAACGGATTGAGTTTTTTGAGCATACGCAGCGTGCGGAGCACTCCGGCAATGTTGGTCGCGTGCGAAATAGTGCCGCGGCCCTGGAAGGGCGGGTTGCCGTCATACATCTGGCTCAGGGAGCCGATGCAGCCTTGGCTCATTTCGTCTTCGAAGCCGATGAGCATGCGGTCAATGTAGCTGACGCCGCTCAGGCCGAACACTTTTATGTAGGCGTCGGCATAGAAGCTGATGAGCCAGGGGCGGGCCGGACCGTTGTGCATGGCCTGTTCGCGCTCGGCGGGGGTGCCGACGTAGAAGGGGCGGTAGCCGTAGCTCTTGGGCGAGAGGGTGCGCAGGCCTTTGGGGGTGAGCAGCTCGCGGGTAACTACGTCGAGCACTCCCTTGCGCTGACGGCGGTCGAGCGGAGAGTAGTCCATGCCGATGGCTATTGCCATGTTGGGGCGCACGCTCGGGTCGGCATACTGGCCGTTGACGTAGTCGAACAGGTAGCCGTAGTCGTTGAGGAAGGTGTCTACGTAGGGCTGCTTCATTTTTTCGGCCTGAGCCTGCCAGCGTTCGCGGGTGGCGGCCAGGGATTCATTGCCTTCGAGCAGGGCGGCGCCAAACATCAGCGCGTTATACATCAGCGCGTTGTTTTCGACCAGATAGCCCGAGCGGGGAACCATCATGCGGCCGTTGAACTGCGAATACATCCAGCTGGCGGCTTGGTGCTCGCCGTTGGATGAAATCAGGCCGGTGTGTTCGTCAACGAAAATGTTGGGATGGCGTCCGTCGAGAATATAGTCGAGCACCGAAGTGGTGAACCCGGTGTAGAGC
>CAMWSP010000036.1 GCA_947176935.1 uncultured Porphyromonadaceae bacterium
GAAATCCAGCCGTGTCTCCAGGGTTCTTGTGCGGCGGGGGCGTCGGGGGCGTCGGCGTCGTCGCCTATCACGGGGAAGTAGTAGCCGTGGTCGCTGTCGTAGTAGTTGGACTCGAAGTAAATGTCGTCGTCGGTGTGGCCGTTGGTGTCGAGCTCGAGCATGATTGAGTTGGGTTCGTCGGCGGCCTTGAGGTTTACGGAGCCGTTGTTGAAGCCTACTTTTTCGGTTATCATGTATGAGCCTTTGTAGATGCCGTTGAGGTAAACGTCGACCGGTTCGCAATGGTTAATCCAGGGCATGCCGATTATCTGGCCGAATTTGAAGGCAACGAAGTTGCGCATCATCGAGGGGTCGATATAGTTGGCGAGCAGGGCGAAGTTTTTAGCCTTTTTGGGCAGGAGCAGGCGCTGTTTTTCGGTGAATTTGAGGCGGTAGGGCTTTTTGGAGTAGCTCCAGGTGGAGTTGCCTCGGCCGCGGATTTTAACGCGCTCGGAGTAGTCGGGCTGCAGGCCGCGGCCTTTGAAGGTGAGGGTAGCGTCTTCGTAGACCACCTTAGAGGTGATTTCGGTTATGTCGGCATTGTCGGTGTCGATAAACAGGGCTGCAACGTTGGGGTTGATTTCGAAGTGGTCGAGCGATTTGGCAAAGGCTTTCGACGCACCGTTGATGCCGTTGATGGTCATGGTTCCGGTGAGTTCGTCGAAGTTTATTTCGAGCACTTCGTTCATGTCGAAGGCCTGATAGTTGGAGCCGTCGGGATAGTAGAGGTGGAGCCAGGGGTCCTGGGCGCGGGCCGAGGTTGAGGCTATGATGATTGCCAGCGTGGCGAGGAGTTTGCGAAGCATCAGAGAGTGATTTTAAGGGTTGTGTTGTTAACGTTCAGCAGGTAGACTCCTGCGGGAAGGGCGGCAACATTGATTGCGGCGTTGCCGTTGGCGCTTACGCGCGCGGATGCGGCGGCGCGTCCGTTAAGGTCGTAGAGAGTAACCGTTGCGGCGCCTTGGATGCCGCCGATGGTCAGCGTTCCGCCCATGCGGGCAAAGGTCAGCGCCGAGTCGGTTTCGGGAGCGCTGATGCCGTCCTGGCCGGTTACTGTCCATTGGGCTTCGAGGGGCTTGGAGCGGGAGCCGTTGGCCACTATCATCATGGCGGCGGGCACTGTGAGCTTGTAATCGCCGGGCTCGGTGAATTCGCCGGTGGGCAGCGGGAAGGAGCCGTCGGCCTGGCGCAGGGCGTCGAGCGCAGCGGCGGTGAAGGAGGCGATTTCGGCGCCTTTGAAGGTCAGGACCACGGAGTCTTCGACTTCGGCGTTGAAGCGGGTTGCCGACGGGGGCACGATGGCGATGCCGCTGAGTTTGGTAACTTCGCCCTGAGCCGGAAGGACTCCCAGCCGGAAGGTGGAGGTCAGAACGTCTTCTTTGTTGCCTACGTAGGATTCGTCGACGGCGAATTTATAGTTTTCGAATTGGAAATTCTGAACGTCGGCCAGGTCGTATTCAACCGTGATGTCGGTGTTCGACATGCGGAGCCAGCCCTGATACATGGAGAAGGTGAGGGCGTCGCCCTGGATGGCGATGTGGTGAGTGCCCATGCCGGCGCGTTTGGGTAAGATGCGGATGGAGTTGTAGCCGCCGGATGTTGAGCCGCCGTTTTTGCCTATGAGGTTGAGCTCGGCGCATGCTGCGGAGCTGGAGGCGGATGATTCAACGTTGACAAAAAGAATATAGCGCGCGCTGGTGGGTTTTTCGAGCTGCGCGATTTTTTCTTCGGTGTTGCCTTCCCAGGTGCCGGAAACGGCGGGCGTTCCGAGGGTGCGCACAATGTCGTCGACCGAGGTTGAGGGCGTGGTGCTCAGGTCGCGGTCGGCCAGGTAGATATAGTAGGAAGTGCAGGCCTGGTTGGCGTTGAGCTGGCGCGGCAGGTAGGAAAGGGCGTAGAATTCGGAGGTGTCGGAGCCGCGGTCAATCATAATCCAGTGGGGATTGCTGCGTTCGGCGGAGCCGGCGGCCGCATGCCAGTTTGAGTGCCAGCAGGTTGAGGCGTCGCCGTCGCAGATGCCGTTGAGGCCGGTAATGTCGGAGCCGTCGGCCTCGCATATCGACGAGGCGGACCATTTCCACCCCGAGCGGTCGAGGTAGCCGTCGGCCCGTGCCGTCAGGGCGGTGGAGGCTGCTGCAAGGAGCAGCAATGTCAGTTTATAGATAGGCTTGGTCATATTTATTATTTGGTAGAGAGTGTTCCTCGTTTATAGGTTGATGCGGGGTCGTAGAGACCATAGTTCTTGGCGGGGTCTTTGATGAACTCTATGCGGCGCTTGAGCCACTGGCGCAGAATTTCGATAGCTCCGCGATAGGTTTTGTCGTTGTAGGCTTCGAGGTCGTTGTCGGAAGCGGTGGTGTAAATGTAGGGCCACACGGTGTGGTTGCGTTCGGCCGAGGGCTCCAGCTCCGTTGCATAGGCATCGAAGGCGGCCCAGAAGGTGTCGATTTTGGAGTAGAAGGTTTGCCAGGCTTCCTTATATGCGGCCATGAATTCGGGGTTGTTCATAACAATCGACATGAAGAATTCGCCGCCGTTGCCCGCGGTGCCGGTGCCAACGTTTTTGCCGGTGCCGAGCAGGTAGCCGTTGTAGGTCGGGGCGTAGCCCGTGCTTCCCCAGGGCCAAACAACCCAGTTGCCCTCCTGGTCGTACGACATGAAGTCGTCGTTGCCCATATAGTAGAGGGGCACTCCGTTGTACCAGATGTAGCGATAAAGGGCATTGTTCATGCTGCCGTATTGGGCAATGAATTGCTTTTTGGCGTCTTCGATGAGCTTCTGGCCCTCTTCGTTCGATATGGTGCTGGAGGCGGTGCGGTAGGTGGGAGAGTAGCCGAACGCCCAGTCAAAGTCCCAGCAGGGGCCGAACTGATATTTTTCGCCGCGGGTTTTGTAGAGATAAATGCTCTTGGGGTGGTTGATTTCCTGGTTGGCGGTCAGGTTATAGACCACCAGGAATTTTGCCAGGGTCTGATAGTCAATGTAGTCGCCTATGTTTTTGCCTTCGGCAACAGCATTTTCCATCTGGTTGAAGTCATTGGTCCAGTTTTCGAACCAGGCTTTGGCCTCGGTCGGGTCGGCGGGAGCGTCGGGGTCCTTGTGCATCAGCGGGAGGTGGAATTTGGGAGTGGCCACTCGCAGGTCCTCGTCGAAATTGGTGTCGATTTCGAACATGATGGATTCCGCTTCCTGCGCGGCGGGGATGTTGACGGAGCCGTTGTTGATGCCCACTTTTTCCATGAGCATGTATGAGCCTTTATAGTTGTTGTTGAGGTAAACGTTGACCGGCTTGGCATGGAGCGGATAGGGCATTTCAACCAGCTGGGTAATCAGGGCTGCGACTGCGTTGCGCATCAGCGACAGGTCTATGTAGTTGGCCAGCAGAACGTAGTTCTTGGCTTTGTGGAAGCCGCAGAGCTTGGTTTTTTCGGGGAGCTTGATGCGATAGGCTTTTTTTGCCCAGTTCCAGGTCGAGTTGCCTCGGCCGCGGATTTTGGCTGTGCCGGCAAAGTCGTCGTAAACGCCAAAGCCGTTGATTTTCAGGTCGGCGTCGAGGTAGTCGACTTTGGATTTCACTTCTTCCAGCGTGGGGTCGGAGGGTATGGTGAAGTGGAATTCCACGGGGTTGGCGCCAAAGGTGAGCTTGGTTACTTTGTTGAGGAAAGTGAGGTTACGGACTGATTTGCCGTCGGAATCGTTATAGCGCGTGCTCATGCGCGAGAACTCGTTTTTCTGCTTGAGAAAGCGCACCGAATCGACCTGATTCATTGGAATCGAGGTGAATAGGCCCAGTTGCTTTTCAGTGTAACCGCCATATTGGTTTGGCTCCTTGACCGTTACGGTGTCGGTGGTGTAGATATGGAGGTAGGTATCTTGCGCGGAAGCGCCGAAGGCTGCGGCGGCAATGGCTGCGGCAGCGAGAAGACTGCGGAATTTCATCGTTTGATTTTCAGAGAGGTTGAACCGATGCGAACAATATAGACGCCGCCTTTGGGCAGGCGGTTGAGCGAGAGCGAACCTTTGGCCTCGGCTACCTTACGGCCCTGAATGTCAAAGGCTGCAATAGCCTCGCTGTCGGCGCAGTTGATAGCGTCGGGGGTGATGGTGATGCGGTTGTTGGGCTCTTGCGGGGCGTCGATGCCGGCTTCATGGTCGCCTTTGTAGAGTCCGGGGTTGGCAACGTGGGCGAATTCCAAACGGTTCAGTTCGCCGAGGGGGTATTCGACCGTGACTTCCGGGTGGATGAGCAGCAGAGCCCCTTCGGAGCTGATTTTCATGTCGAGCTTTTCGTGAAGAGCCAGTTGCTCGCGACTTCCGTCAGTTCCTATGATATTAACTATGTTTAGGTTATCTGCGGCGTTCAGGGGCAAAAAGAGCGCCAGAAAAGCGGCTATGGCCGCAAATCGGAGTAGTTTGTGCATGATAATGATAGATTTTTGCCGCCAAAGTTACGAAAAAATTCCGTAAAGGACTGCATTTGAGCCTGAAATTTTCGGCTATTTAGCTTGTTTGCGCCGTTTGAGCCTGAACAGGCGCGGGAGCAGCCCGATAAGATAGATTATGAGGTTGGCGATAAGGTAGCCGGCGGTTATACGGCGGAACCACTTCGGGCCGTTGGTTGCGTAGACTTCGGCGGGGTCGCCGGAGGCGAGTTTGTCGAGATTTATGGAGCTGAGCGTGCGTTTCCAGGCAACTATGCCGTTGCGCAGGTAGACTACCGCCATCGAGCCGCGGGCCACTGCCATAATGGCTTTCTGGTCGGCGTAGTAAACGGGATAGGTGGCCATCATCACGTCGAGCGCGCGGTCAACGGCAGCGGAGTCGGCAATGGTTATGGCGGCGAACGAACCGGGGCCGTAGGTGAGTTCCATGGCGGCGTGGAGTTCGTTGGCCGTGTAGCTGCCGGCGGCTCCGGCTTCCGACGGGAAGGGCAGGAGCAGCAGCATCTGGCCGGGTCGGGGTTCGAGAACCGAGTCGGTAACGTCGAGGCCGGTTGCGGGGTCGAGCAGCGTCAGCAGCTTGGCTGAGGCGGGGCGGACGGTGCGCACTTCCTTGAACTCCCAGCCGGAATCGTCGTCGGGCAGCTCGGTGTCGCTGAAGGTTTGGTCGATGCCGTTGCGGGTGTAAACGTAGAGCGCCTCGGCATCGTCGGTTGCGGTTAGCGGTTCGCCGACCGGATAGGCGCGGAAGTCGAGCAGCGGTTGCTCGTGGTAGCCGATCAGGGCCAGGACAATCATGTAGAGAATGGCGGCGGTTATTTCAACCCATTGAATCCAGGGGGAAATCAGCGGTTTGGCGCGCCGGTTATAGCGCACAAGGAACAGCGCCAGCGCGAAGAGCAGGATGTTTTTAAGGAATGTGGCCAGATTGCTGATAATCAGGAAGTCGCCGAAGCAGCCGCAGTCGTCGACCGGATTGGCCAGAGCTATGTAGGCGGTTAGTGGCAGCATTACGCACATTAGCAGCAGCGCGGCCCAGGCGGAGGAGCGGCGCAGGCTTCCGGTGGCGAGCAGAACGCCAGTGACGAATTCGAAAGTGGAGAGGATGCAGCCGCCCATAAGCACCAGGCCTGGAGCGAAGGTTCCGGTCAGGTCCCATGCGGCGAGATAGGCTGAAATCTTGATGGCGAAGCCTATGGGATCAACCATTTTGCTGACTCCGCTGATAATGAACACAGCGCCGAGCAGCAGGCGGGAAATCCAGACGGCAAGTTTCACAGCGTGAGCTTTATAAGGGCAAACACCGAGTAGTTGACCATGTCCATATAGTTGGCGTCGATGCCTTCGCTAACGAGCGTTTGGCCGCTGAGGTCTTCGATTTGCTTGGTGCGCAGAATCTTCATCAGAATGAGGTCAACGTAGGAGCTCAGGCGCATGTCGCGCCAGGCTTCGCCGTAGTCATGGTTCTTGGCCATGAGCAGCGTGCGGATTTTCAGGGTGTTGGCGTCGTAGAGCTCCAGCGCTTCGGCTTCGGTGATGTCGGGCGTGAAGGTCGGGCCTAACTCGAGCTGAATCAGGCCGATGATGCCGTAGTTGATAATGCCGATGAATTCCGGAATTATGCCCTCGCCAACAGTCGAAGCGTTTTCGCCGCCGAGCATCTGGAGCTGGCGAATGCGCTTGGCCTTGATGAAAATCTGGTCGGTGAGCGATTCGGGGCGCAGAATGCGCCATGCGGGGCGATAGTCGTGGAGCTTCTTGGCAAAGAGGGCGCGGCATTGCGCCATCACAGCGTCAAACTGTTGTTCAGTAGTCATATTCGAGGGTGAGGTCGTCGATGGTTAGCACTCCGCCGTTGCCGCCAACGAAATAGTCGCCATATTTCGAGGTGGTGCAGACAACGAGGATATATTTCGGCACGCGCGATGTGGAGCGGTAGTCCAGGTCAATGCTCAGCGGCGTCCAGTCGTCGACGCTGCTGCCGAACGACAGCTGACCGTAGGCTATAACTGCCGGGTCGGCGGGGTTGAAGAGCTGCTGGTTTTTGGGGTTGGTGCGGATTTCGAATGGCGCGGGCCAGTCGGTCAGGGCAATGAACACCTGGGCGGTGTCGGGTCGGCCTTTCCAGTCGGCGAAGCGCGGGTCGGTACCTACGTTGGTTATCGGAGCGTTTTTGTATTTGAACATTGCGCGCAGGCGGGTGGGGCGCTCGGAGAACTGGCGGCCGAAGTTGAGAATGCCGTTGGTGCCGTCGGTGCGCACGTAGACGCCCGTGAATATATTGCCGGCGGCTATCTTGCCCAGGGCGCCGATGCCTTTGAATTCACATTTGAGCTGGGCGGCATAGCCGGAGCCGGTCTGGGTGTCGGCGGTGGGTTGCGAGTTCGATTCGCCGAGGGTTGCGGCGCCTTTGTTGCCGGTGTCCCAGAAGGGAGTCTGGCCTTCGCCCCAGGGGTTCCACACTTTGCCTTCTTTCCACCAGAGGTCGAAGGTTGAGTTTGGCAGCTGGGCTTCGGTGCCGGTTGTGAACTGCTGCGAGGCGCTGGCGTCTTTGCCGCAGTAGGCGCGTACTTCATAGGCCGTTGAGGGGGAGAGGTGGGCCACTCGGGCCGAAATCATGCCGGCCGAGCGGGTCACGTCGCTGACGCGAATCCAGTCGGATGAGCCTTGCAGGCGATATTCGAATCCGGCGTCGGAGTCATCGGCCACGGAGGCGTAGAGCCAAACAACGCGCGTCCAGGCATCGACGGCGGTGAGGGTAACGGTGGCGTCGACCGTTTCGGCATAGATTGTCCATAGGCTTTCGCGGCCAAAGTCTTTGACCACCAGCTCTACCGGAGCGGTGAAGTCGGTGGGTTTGCCTACTATGTCGGGGCTTATGGTGGCTTCGGGGCTACCGAGTTTGAGCGACGTTACGGTGAGTTCCGACAGGTCGGCGCCTTTGGGAACGTAGACTATCACGCGGCGGCCGGGAACGTCGATAACCGGTTCGCCCATTTGCGGGTCAACGGTTATGTAGCGTTCAATGGTCTGGTTGGCGCGTATGGTCCAGACATAGTCCTGATAGAGGCTCAGAGTTGCATAGACCGGGCGGATAAGGTTCAGTTCATTGCCGAGGCCATCAACGGTGCAGCCTTCGGGCTCAACCTTGTAGCTGAGGAGTTCAACGCTCTGAAGGTCGGCGAGCTCGCCCATGGTCAGGGTTACGGTGCGCGTTTGGGGGTCAATCACCGCGGGGGCGCTCTGGCCTTCGACCATGAAGTCGGTTATGTTGCATGCAATCTGAGGGTAGGGCAGGTCGTTTTTGATGCATCCGCCCAGGCCCACGGCAATAACCGCTCCGATCAGACTATGTTTAAATATTGACACCAATGCCGAAGTTTATGTTGAAAATGTTGAACCTGAAGTTGGCGCCCGAACTGGTGTGGGTGCCTTCGTCGATGCCGTTGGTGGTCTGGTGTTCGCGCTTGAATTTCAGGCCGAACACGCCGAACGACAGGTTGAAGTTGACGTTGTTCATGATGTAGACGCACACGCCGGGGCTGAAGTTGAGCGCTATTTCGTTGATGCGCGTGTGGGTGTGGCGCGGCTCTTCGTTGTAGAGGCGCGTAAAGTCGCTCGAGCCGGTCGAGAAGCTGAGGTCGGCTTCGTTGAACACGGCGAAGCGCCCTTTGCGGTCAAGGCCTACGTAGTTGCGGTAGCAAATGGCGCCGGCATAGGTCGAGGAGCTATATTCCACGTCGGAGAGGTGGAAGTTCATGTCGTCGTCGATGTCGATGCCCAGGCCGTTGAGGGCAGCATGGGCGTGAGAGTAGACGATTTTCATGCCCACGCTCTGGTTATGGCGGAAAAAGTATTGAATCGAAGGCCTGATGGCATACATGTTTCCTTTGAAGTTCAGGTCGGTGAGCATTTGAAGCAGCTCAATGTCTTCGGTGTTGAGCTCGCCCCAGCTGGCTGTCAGACCGAATTCCCAGCGCCCTTTGGGCACGAACAGAAAGCTGCGCAGGCCGCGGTCGTAGCGGCTCAGGTTGCGCGAGGGCAGGTAGATGGGAATGGTGTCGCCGTCGACAATGACCAGGTCTTCGTTGATCGGCGCCGGTTCGCCGGTGGGGAATCCGGCGAGCTGATGCCGGGTGAATTCCAGCGCTGGCAGGTAAACGGCATCGTCGGCCTTGGCTCCGGTCGAAAGGCCGAACGCCATTGCGCAAGCGAGCAGAATATGTTTCAATGCCTGATTCATCAGATATAGAAAACGGTGCCGAACGTTATGGAAAACAGGTTGATGTTGAAGTTGGCGCTGCGGCGCTTGACGTTGGCCACATAGATTTGGTCGGTGGTCATCTTGACGTCGGAGAATGTGAAGCCGAGAACGCCGATATTGACCTCGATGGCCGAGTAGTTGTTCAGGAACATGGCCAGGCCGGGAGTTACGCCTATGTTGCAGTTGAACGTGCGCGAATAGGTGCCGCTGAGGCTTTGGCCGGTGCCGGTGGCGATTTTGCTCTGGCCGCCCGACATGCCTAACTGCAGTTCGGCGATGATGCCGAAGCGCGAGCTGCCGCCCAGGGCAATGTAGTTGCGGAACAGGGCGGTGCCGCCGTAGCTGTGGGAGAGCGAATACAGATGGTCAACGTCGTAGCCCAAATCGGAGCCGAGAACCAGCGAGGCATTGTCTAACTTCACCAGCGAGCGCGAGTAGCTGAACCGACCGCCGGCTGCCATGTCGTTGGCAAAGGCATACATGGCCATTGGGCTGACCTTGAAGGTGTAGCCGTGGCCTTTGAGGCGTTCAACGATGAGGAAGGTGTAGTTATCGGCGCGTTCGGTGGAGTAGCTGATGCTTACGCCGGTAATCCACTGGCCTTTGGGCACGAACACTGTTTTCTCGCCCATTTCGCGTCCAAATTGGACTTGTGCGCGGGCGGGTGCCGCCGACCATATCAGCAGCACTATCAACGCCCAAAGGGTGCGGGTGATGAATTCGCGCTTTCGCATACAGCGGCAAAGTTACAAAAAAAATCCCGAACCGCCAAAAGGCTTATTTCAGGATTAGGGCGGAGGCTTGGGCGGCGATGCCTTCGCGGCGGCCGGTGAAGCCGAGGCGCTCGGTGGTGGTGGCCTTGACGCTGACGCAGTCGAGGTCTACTCCCAGGTCGGCGGCCACGTTGGCCCGCATCTGCTCGATATGGGGCAGCAGCTTGGGCGCCTGCGCTATGATGGTCAGGTCAACGTTGCCCACGCGGTAGCCCTTTTGGCCGATGAGCTCCACAACCCTTCGTAGCAGCCGGCGCGAGTCGGCGCCCGCATAGGCCGGGTCGGTGTCGGGGAAGTGATAGCCTATGTCGCGCATGGCGGCGGCGCCGAGCAGGGCGTCGGCCAGCGCGTGGAGGGCCACGTCGGCGTCGGAGTGGCCGAGCAGCCCCACTTCGTAGGGGATTTCAACGCCGCAGAGAATCAGCTTGCGCTCCGGGGCGAAGCGGTGCACGTCGAAACCATTGCCAATGCGTATGTTCATCGCTTTTTGAAGAGGTCTTTAAGGCCGTCCATGTCGAAGGTCAGCGAGAAGCGCAGCGTCTGGTCCAGCGGCGAGGAGGCGGCGGTGGCAACCATATAGGCGGCGTCGAGGCGCACAACCTTCAGCGCAAAGCCGGCGCCGAAGCTCAGATACTGGCGGTTGCCCTTGTTGGGGTGTTCGTAGAAGTAGCCGGCGCGCACGAAGAACTGGTCGTTGTAGGAGTATTCGGCGCCGAGGCTGAATCGGATTTCTTCGAGTTCTTCCTTGGCGTCGCCGTCGTGGAAGCTCTTGAATATGCCGGAGATTGACGACATGTTTTTCCATGATTCCAAGTCGTCGAGATATTGCTGCTGCTCGGCAGGCACGTTCATGTCGTAGTCGTTTTCGCGCGGCATGGTGGGCACCAGGAGTTTCGACACATCGAGGTTGAGCGATAGCAAATGGTAGTCGGCCAGCGGGAAGGTAAACGAAGTTCCCAGTCGCAGCTGCGCGGGCAGGAAGGCGGGGTTGGCGCCATGGTCATAGTTTACTTTCGAGCCGATGTTCGACAGATTGAAGCCGAAGCTCCACTGGCATTCGCTGCGGCCAATCATCGGGAAAGTGGTGTAGTAACCGCCAATGTCGGCGGCAAAAGCGCTGGCGCCAACGGTTTGCTGCTCCGAGTCGCTTTCGGGGAATCCGAGGTCGGAGTAGATATAGCGGAACGCAACGCCCATCGAGAACTTTTCGGAGAGTTTGCGGCTATAACCCAAATCGAACGCCATTTCGTAGGGGTTGAGCGTCATCAGCGCGCCGCCGCTCTCGCCGCCGCCCGAGGTTACCTCGCCGAGCGAGAAATAGCGCAGCGAAGCCGACACGGCCTGATTATCGCCCGAGCCTACCTTCCAGTAGCCGGCAACGTTGGCCAGAAAAATGTCGTTGACCAGCTTGCGCAGCCAGGGGGTATAGCTGAGCGAAACGCCTGCCGAGGAGTAGGCGAAAGCATATTTCGACGGATTCCAGAACTGCGAGTTGCAGTCGGGGTCGGAAGCCACGCCGAGGTCGCCCATCGATGCGCCGCGCGCGTCGGGAACGATGTCGAGCGAGTTCACGCCGGTTTGCAGCGGGTTGTAGCGGCTGGCTTCGGTATAGTCCGAGGCTGCGGCGCCGAAAGCGACACCCGCAGCCATCAGGGTTGCGATAGAGATTTTGCGTACCATATATTACCTAAACGCCGTCCCCGCCAATTTATTGTATCCCCCCCTCCGGAAATAAAAAAGTTCCGTGTCCTTATTATATAATTTGGTGACTCCTTTGGGGTCTCGCCCGATTTGTTTCTGATGAGAGTGATTCTTCATGGTTGGTTAAACGTGCCAAAGGCACGTCCCTACGGGTTCCGTGGTTTCGTTTCGCTATCTGCTTTGCGCGCGTAGTTGAATGCGGCAATCCCTTCGCACCCGATTTTTCTCAGCGATCTGCACTGAGTTCAATGATTGAAGTTTATTTGATTTCGGGAGTGTTTAGCGTGGCTTTTAATTGGTTGATGTAGTGCGGTCTGCTTATGAGTTTCATGCGTTGCTGCTTTCCAAACTTTAAATTTTTTTGTTTTTGGAAAGCGATGCGAAGTTACGCATTTAATCATAATTTTCCAAATTGGGTCTGTGTCCGGATAAAAAAGTTCCGAGTCCTTATTATATAATTTGGTGAAATAATCGGTTTTTCGTAACTTTGCGGCAAAGAACCGAATTATTAACATTATAAACCGTTATTCTTGCCAATGAAATAAAATCCTGTTTTTAAGGACATATTAACATAAAAAGTGTTAGCTTTATTCTTGTTTCCCGAAAATCGCCAAATTTAAGAGAAGCAGTCAAGAAGTAAAAGTTAATGCTCACGCATAAGCGTGGGCTTTTACGCGTTTGACTGCAAAGGTGTTTGGCGATACCTCGGAAAACAAACAAAGTATGAGTCCTCGCTTTTTTTGTTTGTCCATTTTTCCAACGGCCATTAAGGACTCGCAAGTACTTAAACCAATAATTCACATCTAAATCCAAAAATGGGCAAAACAAAACTTATGGCTGCCTTAGTGGCAGCGGCTATCGCCTTTTCAATTTCATCATGTAGCGGCGTTCGCAATCTTGTTGTTCCTCACGCCGTCAGCACTGCCGATGCCATTCCGGCAGCCGCGCTGAATCTGGTCAAGGGCGACTATGATATTCTCGCTTCCGTCACCGAAACAGCATCCGTGACCGCAAAATATAGCGGCAAGGCTCTTACCATTACCAGTGGCGAGGGTGATTTCGCCTACTATTTCGCTTACGATAAAAAGACCGGTTGGAGTCTGCGAAAATTCAGCGGCACTGCCACTTTCGGCTATCTGCAGTCTGACGCGACGAGCCCCGAAGATATGCCCGAGGCCGAGGAATTCGCACGCCGAGTAGCCATAGCCCGCTTGATTGAAGCCGTTAAGGACTATGGCGCAGACGGCGTTTTGGAACCGATCGTTACCACCCGCGCCTCAAATGCCGGCAACAACAAAGTAGAATATCAGGCTTCCGTTACCGCCAAAATCGTAAAAATCCACCCCACAGCCAAGTAAACTATGACAAAGAATATTTTCTCGGTCATGGCCGGTTCGCTGTGTGCACTGGCCCTGACGCTCAGCTCCTGCGGAAGCCTTCTTAAAATGCCGACGCTCAATGTCCCTCTGTCAATGCCGGCAGAAAGTGATAATGTTCGTACTTATAAAGATTTAGATGAGCCAATCAAGGTTTTGGTCAAATCATCGGTAGTCCAGAATGAGGCGAATAATAGCTCACGCGAAAGAGGAACATCTGCATTGGTAGGGGTTGATACATCTACAAGAAACCCATATGAGATATCTGCTAATTTTTTGCCCTCAATTTCTGAATTTGCTGATGATGCAACGAATGATTATATGCGTCAGATGCGATTTGACGTTGCTTACTCGGCCGATATTCGCATGAATATCGATATTAAAACTTTCGATGTTACAATCAGTGCAGACAAGCGATCCCTGGAATGCAATGTCAGACTTGTATATTCTGTAGTAAATGAAGCCGGAGAAACACTGATCCCTACTCGCTCATCATTCGCAACCGTTACAACACCATTTAGGTTAGATGGTAATAAAATTGGCGAATGCATGAGTAAAGCCTATATCGAAGCTTTGCGCAAGATTAACTGGGATAAGATTGCTGATTGTTTGCGCGTTGCAAAAACTCCGAAGCAGGAGAAGAACGCGCAGGTTACCGGAGCCGGAGACACGGCGCTGGAGCATTCAGTTATCCGCTGGTATATCTTGTCGACTCCGCAGGGTGCCGATGTTTCGTGGCGTGTGATTTCGTCGACTCCCGACGTGGCCAACACCAACTCGAACTTCGTTGGCACTACGCCCTATGAGTCGACCGAATCGTTCGACATCAAGGGATTGACCTACAATAATTCCGGCAACGTTCAAATAGAGGTTTCTTGCGAAAAGCCGGGCTATCTGACCCAGCGCAAGCGCTTTAACCTGCGCCAGGCCATTGACCAAAAAGAAATCTCAGCAAAGTTCAACCTCATAAAAGATGAATAATGAAAACAATAGGTAAATTATTCGCCCTGGCGCTGGCTTTATTGGTTACTACACCGGCGGCCGATGCTAAAAAGAAGGTAGAGCCGGCGAGAATAAATCTTGAGCTGCCAACTTATGCCAACGTTTCGCAACGCTACGGCAATCTGGACTATGGCGTGCGCATCAACGTTAGCAGCGACGTGCGCTCCGGCGATATGATCAACACCAACGATTTGCCGAGCAAGGAAGCGGCCGACTTTCCGCAGGTCTACATGGACTATTCGCTGACGCAGAGCGCCAAGCAATTTCTCGACAGCTATGCTTCCGGTCTGGGTCTGAAAGTCGGATCGAGCGCTTATTCCGATTTCGTTCTCCGGGTTAGAATCAGTGATTTTCGCCTGCGAGTGCGCGATTATAATCTGAAAAAGCGCGTGTTCTCATCGTCGGCTGCCGCAGTTGTTAGCTGGGAGCTGTATAACCCCGAAAATCAGCTGGTGATTTCGGCTACCACTTCAACCGGCCGCGGTAGTGCCAACACAAAGGAGGCCATTGCCCACCCGCTGGCGCAGGCTTTTGAGCAGGCGTTGGCCGGCATAGATTGGGACCGCATAGCCTCGCAGCTCAAAATCGCCAAAACCGCCAAGCAAGAGAAGAACAAAGAGGTTGAGGGCATGGGCAATTCCGCGCTCGAACACACCGTTATCCGCTGGAACATCGTTTCGCGCCCGCAGGGAGCCGATGTTTATTGGCGCGTAGTGTCGTCGACGCCTGATGTTGCCAATACCAATGCGAATTATGTTGGCACAACGCCTTATGAGTCGACCGAAGCGTTCGATATCAAGGGGTTGAGCTACAACAATTCGGGCAATGTTCAGATTGAAGTGTCGTGCGAGAAGCCGGGCTATCTGACCCAGCGCAAGCGCTTCAATCTGCGTCAAGCCATTGACCAAAAGGAAATTTCCGCCAAATTCAACCTCGTCAAAGAGGAAGAGTAACATAGTTAATTCATCTTGACATTATCGGGCGCGGCTCCTCTGGGGGCTCGCCCGATTTGTTTCTGATTGGAGTGATTCTTCATGGTCGGTTAAACGTGCCAAAGGCACGTCCCTACGGGTTCCGTGGTTTCTTATGGCGACTTAAACTTCGCTCAAAGTGTAGGGACATGCCTTTGGCATGTTGAAGTTGTATGGCAAAGTATCTCTGATAAAAGTTAGTCCGGTTGGCGCGGGCCAATCGGACTAACGGGGATGTCAGGGTGGGGGAGGGTGTTAGGCGTTTTTGACTTTGTCGCAACCGGCTTTGAAAGCGGCGGGGTTGTTCAGGGCAAGGTC
>CAMWSP010000037.1 GCA_947176935.1 uncultured Porphyromonadaceae bacterium
GTGTTTACCGGTGCCGACGGTCTGAAAGGTGTGAAATGGTGCTGGGGCGACGTTATGATTCCGGCAAACTACGACGACATCAAGGTATTCACCTCGTTCCCAATCAACGACCCGACCTCATGCTTCGTCATCGCAACGAAGAACGGCCAGGACTACCTGCTTGACTATCTCGGCCGCGAGTTGTTCCGTGCCGACGAGCTATGTCCCGACTACGCATCAATCATCCCGACCCGCTTCTGCCGCAACAATAAATGGGGCATTATAAATTCAGCCGGACAGATTATCCTTGAAAATAAATACGACCACATTTCTTCCAGGCAGAACGGCTTCATTTTCCTGACGCTCAACGGCAAAGAAGGTTTCATTGATCCCTTCGACAATATCGTCGAACCCATATTCGACCGCATTGAACTTGATACCCGCGACTATCTGCTGGTCACACTCAATGGCGAGCAAGGCTATCTTAACGAAAACCGTAATTTCACTACCGATTCCGATGAAGCATTCTACTCAATGGATCTTGTTTTCGAGTAACCCACTATAACCATATTGCGTAATGACACAATTTTATCACGGTAGCGGCATTTTGTTCGACCGCTTCGATTTATCGCACGCACTGGAAGGCGACGGCAAAGTTAAATTCGGCTATGGCGTTTACCTGACATCGCGTTTCGCCTCAGCCGCCCACTATTCGGGCAGCAACAAAGACTGGCAAGACCACTACGTCTACACCGTAGAAATCCCCGAAGTCACAACAGACAATACCATTCATTTTCAACGGCCCGTAAGCGCTACTGTTATCAGCAAAGCCGCGACTTTGCTTGGAACCGCTATCCCTGAGTCAAAAACACTCAACGGCAAAGATTTCCGCAAATTTCTTGCAGCAGCCTTGCTTAAACGCCTGATTGCTGAAGCTAAAGCGGCAGGAGCCACCGAACCGGCAAAAATCGAAGGCGAGAAAGCTGCATCCGCCTTACTTCTTAAAGCAGGCGTAGAGTATATTGAATGGCCCTATAACTGGAAGAATCCAACCGACGGGACAAATATTGCGGTGCTCGATGACAGCAAAATCCGAATCACCCGCATTGACCGGGTCGAACTTGATGACAAAAAGAAACTCGTTGAAGGAAGTGAACAACAGATCAGATAATAAATCCGGTACTGTGGCAGCGGCTATTCGTGAGTATTCTCCGGAATACTGGGGAATCTCCGAATATCCCGCCGACCGCAGTGTGACCTTCAACAAGGTTTGCGCCAAGTGGGGAATTTTCAGCAACTTCGCCCACACCCCCATAACTTTCGACGGGAAAGGTTTTTCGTGTGTGGAGCAAATGTTCCAGTGCATGAAATTCACTTCCCACGATGTGATTGCCGACATTATGTCGGCATCCGGCCAAAAAATCAAAATGAAAGCCAAACACTGGGTCAAGCAAGGCAAGCAACGGCCAGGCTGGGCATCAATGCTGGTTGACACACTCAAGCTCTGTTTGCGTCTGAAATATGAGCAGTGTGCTGAATTTCGCGAAGCGCTTGCTGCCTCCGGCACCCACTACATTGTTGAGGATCAGAGTTCATTCACCAAAAAGTACGCCGACGCCTATGGCTGTAAACGAGTCGGAGACAAGTTTGTAGGCCCCAACCTGATGGGACGACTGCTGATGGAACTCAGAGCCGGAGGCACATTGGTGATTCCCGATGTCCACGGCCGCAGGTTCTGGATTGATGCAGTCAATGCCCACCCCGGCGCCGACACGATATTTCTTGGCGATTATCTTGACCCCTACCCGCGCGAAAACATTTCGTCGGAAAGCGCTATCGAAAACTTCGAGGAAATAATCTCCTACGCCCGAAAACATCCGAACTGCCATTTGCTGCTGGGCAACCACGATCTGCACTATTTATGTAACTTCGGTGAAGCCTGTAGACTCGATTACCACAATGCCCCTCTGATTCGCAAGCTACTTATCGACAATTTCGACCTGTTTAAGCTTGTTGCGCTACGCAAAATCGCCGGAAAAACCGTTGTGTTCTCCCATGCGCCGATTCTCACCGGCTGGCAACAAGCCGTGGGCGAAACACTGAATATCTCGCTTCTCACAACGCGTTTAAACCGAAGTTTAAGCTACCTGAAAGATTATCTGCCCTGGTTGGTTGAAGAATATCTGGGGCAAATTTCGAAATATCGCGGCGGCTATGACGAATATGGCTCGCCGGTATGGGCAGATGTTGAAGAAGTCAATGATAATATCATTCCCGCTAACGGCTATGCAGTGTTCGGCCACACTCAACAAGAGCATGACCCAATCGTAACCGACAGCTGGGCCTGCCTTGACTGCCGCCGGGCGTTCCTGATCGACGCCTCACTCAACATCACCCACACGCCGCAATAGCCTTATAAGCCAACCGCTTCCGTCTGGACAATTTGGATTTGGCTGTTTAGCCATATTTACATACCTTTGCAACATCACAAAGCAATTTACGACTAAAAAAATTAGTTTTTTTGCTTTATGACACTTTAGTGTTCCGAACTTTGCCATTGAAATTAAAACCCCGATAATATGACAAAAAAGAAACTCCCGCAAAAGATAAAGGTTACGTTTCCCGACGGAACGTCAGTTTGCCACCGCAATGCAGTAGATACAGTGCTCACAGTGCTAAGAGCTATCGATTCGGAACGCTTTCATGAAATACCGCTCGTTATGGGCAAGAATAAACGTAGGCTCATATCGACTGAACGATATCCCGAGTATAAAGGCGACTACACAAAAGAAATCTGCAATGGTTGGTACTATATCAATCAAAGCGACACCCGCACAAAAAAAATGCAGCTTGACATAATCAACAATCGCCTCAGCCTGGGTTTGACAACCGAAATCGGTGAAAATCTCAAAGTTACCGACCACGTTACAACAAAGCGTAACCCGCGAGAAAAGCACAAACTTATAGTGACTATGCCTGACGGATATACGATTGACTACAGCAGCTATCGCGACGTGTTCGTTTCATGTATTGATCAGATTGGCCCTTACGACGTGGCTCGTAGAGCGAACTTTGAATACGGAGGAAACCCGATTCTAACGACTACAGACCCTTATAATAACCGAGTTAGAATCGAACAGCATCTGTATCTCGCAATTCCCACATCAGCCAGAGAAACGGGCAAGCTTCTGAATTTAATTGCCAAACGCTTGCAGCAACCAATCACTATTGACCTTATTCCCATCGTTTCACAAGCCATTAACACTAACTCATAAATCATTATGGAAAAAGCCATTAACTGGATTAAAGAAGAACGCATCAGCGGTTTATCGTGGAATGCCATCAGACTCGCAGGAGAAACCAATGAAGCCGATCTGGCATACTTTCTGAAATATTCCGCGCGCAAATATCATTGGCCCGAATTAACTATTCAGCAGTGGTTTGACCTCGTTGACGAACAACGCCGCATAAGTGATGAAGCAGAACGTTTGAGAGACGACTGCGGAGCAACAGTGATTGGCGATGTAAACGAGACCAACGACATTGAAGTGCCCACCAAAGCATCGTCGGCATGGCAGACCTATCGCCGCAAACTTAAAAGCAGGAATTTCAGCCAAACAACTATTGATTCAATGGAATCTTCTACCCTCGAGATTCTGCGCAGACTCAGCCGCGACACTCGCGAAATCGGCCCGGTCAAAGGATTGGTAGTGGGCAATGTGCAATCAGGTAAGACTGCAAACATGGCAGCCCTGATGGCAATGGCGGCAGACTGCGGCTGGAATATGTTTATAATTCTTTCCGGCACACTCAACAATTTGCGAGAACAGACACAAAAACGACTTCTTTCCGATTTGCAGGATGATGAATGGAACTGGGGATTGATTGATCAGCCTGAATCCGGTCGTCTCGGAGAATTCGGCAAAAGACTACGAGACAAGAAACTCGACATCAGCAGCAAATACAGATACTTTACCGTATGTTTGAAAAACAGCACCCGACTGTCGAATCTTGTTGATTGGCTTAACGATTCCCAAAAGCGAGGCGATGTCAAAATGCTCATAATCGACGACGAGGCAGACCAAGCCAGTATCAATACCGCCTCTAAAGACGAACGGACTAAAATAAACCAACTCATCTTAAATCTGATCAACAACAGAACTTCAAAAGGAAGAGAATGCTCTACAGCGTTTGGTGCTGTCAACTACATTGGCTACACTGCCACCCCCTACGCCAATGTGCTGAATGAAGGGCCGAGAAAAGAGTCGCTATACCCCGCAAACTTTATTGCAGCCCTGCCTGTTTCCGATGAATATTTCGGACCGCAGCAGATTTTCGGATGCGACATAGATGAAGCTGATAAGCCCGTAAGATTCAACGGCCTTGATATTATCCGTACGATATCTGACGAGGATTCAGAAATTATCGATGCTATCCATCAAGGAATAACAACTGAAATACCTGAGTCACTCAAAAACTCCATCTGCTGGTTCATGTGTGGCGTCGGACATATGCGCCAAATGCGTTACTCCAAGCCAGTCAGTATGCTCGTACACACCAAATTAAATGTTGACACACACGAATGGATGGCTTCCGCAATTACAAATTGGCTGAACAAGACAACCACAGCCGAAATCATTGATCGCTGCAGAACACTCTGGCTGAACGAAACGCAGCGTTTCAACATCGACATATTCCGCCGGGATTATCCCGCCTATGCAGAATCGGCCACCGGACACGAAATCAATGATTATGCTCCGTTTGAAGCAATCGAGCCCCAGATTCGAACCCTACTCAGCAAAGGATTAACCAACATCCGAATCGATGAAGAAGGCCGAAGAGAGTATAACGACGGTATTCATATCTGCATTGATAACAGCTCAAATAATAACACTACCGAGAATACCACTAAACGTTTGATTTATCCCGACGACGATTCTATGCCTGAAACCGCACCGGCATTTCTCGTCATAGGCGGCAACACCCTCTCGCGCGGCCTGACTATCGAAGGACTGATTTCCACATTCTTCCTCCGCCCGGCAAGATGCTCGGACACCCTGATGCAAATGGGCCGCTGGTTCGGATATCGCAGAGGCTACGAACTGATTCCCCGCATATGGCTGACCGAGCAGACCAAACAGGATTTTGAATACATTGCCGAAATGGACCAGAAACTTCGCGATGAGATTCGCTACATGGACCAGCTGGGCATATCACCTACCGAGTGTGGCCCCAAAATTATGAAATCGCCGTCTACCATATCGCTGCGTATTGTTGCTGAAAACAAGAGCAAGGAAGCAGTAGGTGCCGACTACGACTTCGCCGGACACTCAGTAGAAACAGGCGTATTCTCCAACGACGAAAAAACTTTGCAAAAAAATCTCAAAGTCACTGCCCGATTCATTGAATCATTGGGTACTCCTGCCAACAGAGCCTACAATCCCTATGCAGCGAACAATCGCGTATGGCAAGGTATCCCATTCGAACAAATCAAAGACTTCTTAACAACCTATAAATACTCTCAGCGCCTTCGCGGGCTCAACAATGTAGAAATACTGCTGAAATGGCTGGAGAACAAGATTAGCAAAGGTCTCTATTCGGAGTGGAACGTTATCCTTGCCGGCAAACACGAAATTGATTCTTCGAAATTGTGGTCCCCGGCCGAAGGTATTTCAGTCACAAAAGTAAAACGTACGCAACGAACTCCTCATCGAAATGACAACATCTTAAACATCGGCGTATTGCGTTCGTTCAATGACTTTCTGTCAGACATAGAAATCTCAGGTCCGACTGACGGAACACTCTCGCGATTAAAGGAAGTTAAGCATAACACATTTGCGCTTAACGCCATGCGTGCAGAACTCGGACTCGGCTCAATACCCCAGCTCGTAATCTACATAATTGATAAAGACTCCCTGCCCGACAACGGTTCAAAGCGTTTTCCCCTTAATGCCGTTTGCGACATTGCAGGATTCAGCATCAGCATACCAGGCTTCCGGGAATCAAAAAATACCGTAAAGTCTACAACAATGGGCAATCTCGGCAATAACGAAGCATATGATGACGATATTGAAGAATAACGATATGGAAAGCGAGAATATGACTGATAAGCTGCCCGTGATGATGTATCTCCACGGCTTCATGTCGGGGGCCAACGGGGCGAAGCAACGTCAGCTTCAAAAACAGTTCAAAGGCCGGTACCGCGTGATTGCGCCCGAACTTACCGCTAACCCAGTGGAATCGCTGAAGATTATCAACGCTCTGATTGAGCAGGAAAACCCCGAAATAATAATCGGCACATCGCTCGGCGGCTGGATGGCTATACGGTGCAATTCGGGCAATGCGGATATTATCGTAATCAATCCGTGCTTGACTCCTCAGACGCAGATTTCGCGTTGGCTCAATCAGGAGCAGACTTATTTCTGCAAGCGTCTTGACGGCGTGCAAACTTATACGCTGACTCAGGAAGTGCTTGACCTTTACAATGACTATGACGCAATCTGGACAGCGAAATACCGCCGACTCCGCATATCGGCTCTTTGCTCATTGGCCGATGAACTACTGGGCGACTCGCATTATACGGTGCTACGCGAATTTCTCCCCAAAGGATATTGCAGGGTAAGGAATGATTTCGGCCATCAGTGCCGCGACGCCGGTATGACCCATCTCTATGAGTTGATTGAAAAGGTCATAGCCCGCCGCAAGCAGATTGCCGACAATATGATGACGTTCGATGAGTTCAAAGAGATGGTGTGCACACGTCCCGTGCCCGACACCCCCGGCTGCTACCGATTGAAAATACTCCGCACAGACAATACCCGCGTCGAATCGGGTTATTATGCCACGAAAGAAGACGCCGAAGCCGAGATGCAGAAGCGGGCGTGCGATGACAAGGAGCTGACATTCAAGATTGACCGCATAGGCTTCGGTCAGGTTGCGCCGATACAATTCCCCGTGGAGGAGTGGCTCTACGATTGCGAAGGCAAACTGTTGGAGCAGGCAAGTTGCTCGGCTTTCCACTATCAACAACCGGGTATCTACGGCAAGTTCTTCGGACACGTCCTGTCGCCCCGTCGCCCATTTATGGTCAACCAATATGTGACGGTACGCAACCGGCAAGGACAGTCTGTGCTCGGAATCGTGGTCAGCGAGGGCTTGAGTCTGGATTGGGGTTACCGCAATTATCGGTGGACATTAGATAAGTGGGTCAGAGAGGATAACCAACCCGACGAGTGGGTCAATACCACACTATTTCCCGGCTCGGATGAAGATGAATATTTCGTGCAGTTCGGCCCGTTTACCGAACTGATGGAAAACTTCGCGTTCTTTCACCCTATGAACATGACCCCGGTACAGCGTATGCTCTCCGACGAAGAAACCGCCAACCTCAAAAAATGGCACCGCGACTTCCTCAACTACATCAACTCCAATGATAACGCCGAGACACCTAACTTACCAGAATGAAAAATAGCCATGGATATCAAGAATACACTACAATTAAATTATATAGATTTCCCATTTAATCAGTGGAAGTGCATATTCCTCAATATGTCAATAAGGAGCCTTTTTGACGCTGTATGTCCGAATGATGATAACTTCTATCAGAACCTTTCGGCCCTTGGAATCGAATTAAATGCGCCTATTATAGCTTCCCCTCAAGATGTCAAGGACTATATAGAACTCGATAGTATGGATTTTGAAGAGTCCGGGAACTATTCGGAAGCAGATAAAAGGCGGTTAGAGCGATTATATACCCTTATCAATATTCTAAGTAATCTTATAATTTGTGATGTCGAATTTATTGATGATGAAACCGGGAAACGCGGACTTAAGGATCCGTCCGGGAATATAGTAGTTCCTGCGCTCTTTGATTCATGTCGCGGTGCGGACTGTATGTATGAAATAACCAACTACGTTGTTGTTGAAAAGAATGGCAAATTTTATCGCACACAGCGCAATGGTTCAGGCCAACTGATAGATCAAGAAGGCTATGATAAAATCTATTCAAATGGCGAGGTAATCTGCGGGAATAAGTATGGCATGATTAGTTTGAAAACTCCAGACGTACTTATTCCGTGTGAAATGGATTGGATAGCTTACGATTCTTGCTTTTCCATAATATTTGGTAAAGATGGGAAAATCGGAATGCGTGACTCTTATTTACATGAGTATATCGCACCAGAATATTCAGCTTTCGATATTTCTACACTGCGTTTTTGTCGTAATGGTGTTTGGGGGTGGGTGTCCAGAAAGACAGGTGAATTCTTTACCGAACCGACAGGTGACCGTTACGATGTAATGATTCTTGCGTGTGATGCCGCCAACTTTCTGAATTTCGATGATAAGCCAGATTCAAAACAGAAAGAACAATACCTGGATATAGAAAGTGTCGAACTTGAATTACATCAAAATTTTTCGAAATTCAAAAGTCACTTAAAATCTAAGTTGTCTACTCTCATTGATCTTCCCTCATTAAGATTTAGTAAAGAATTTATAGCACCACCTCGCATACTGAATGCTATACACTCGTTGTCACTGGCAAATAACGAACTCGTTATACGTTCAGGAAACAACAATGCACCCGACATATACATCACCATGTATAAAAATGATGCAGAAAATGCATATCGACTTAAATGGAGTCCTAAGGATAATACCTTGGCATGGTATGACACGGAACTTCAAGAAATCACAGCATTTCATCAGCTTATAATTCCGCATAAGGATACTTTTTCTTTACTTTTTTATCGCGACTTTACCGGTCAAGAGATTGAATCCATGGCTAAATTCATTGCACATTACTATGCTACTATCTGGAATGTGCCTGAAGAAAAGTTACTGTTAATCAATGCAACTGCAGGCAAATAATTCGACCATCTCACCGCAGAATTGACCAAATGCAAATGAATAAGACATAACTGAAATTTGCAATGACATATGAACTTAATGGATATTATTAAAATAGAAAAGACTGACCCGGAATTTCCTCGCAGTCTGCGGCGGATCGGTGCGGACTGCCCGGAGGCAATCTATTGCCGCGGAAATCTTGGCCTCCTGAGTCAGCACAACCGAATTGCGATTATCGGGGCAAGAGCTGCCGATGGAGAAGGCTGCGGGGCGGCCTACCGTCTCGGCCAAATCTGGGCGCGCAATGGCTATGTCGTGGTCAGCGGACTGGCCTTGGGCTGCGACACTGCGGCCCATCGCGGCTGCCTTGACGAGGGAGGCAAGACAATCGCTATCGTGGCGAGCGGACTGGGGTGGAAGTATTCTCAACATCCACAGCCGGACCGAATCTTGTGAATATCCGCGAAGCTTTCAACAATAAGTATGGTGTTCAGCTTATGAATGCCAATATTAGTTGTTTCGAAATACGATAGACACGCCTAAGATTTAGTTTACTCCTCATTCAATGCATTTATTAACACCAACGACTAACTATAAATAACTGCTATATGGCAAATATTTTTAATAACGAATCTTATGAAGAATTAGGGTCACCTGCCGATCTCGTCATCCCCGATGATGTGACGGAAATAGACTCGTATGCATTTCGTAATTGCACGTCGCTTCAAAGCATCATCATTCCCGAGGGCGTGACGAAGATTGGCGACAGGGCATTCTGTGGGTGCACTTCGCTCCGGAGCGTAACTATCCCCGAGAGTTTGACGAAAATTGGTCTGGAAGCATTTTGTGGCTGTAATCTCGATGATTTAGACATAGAAACATCCCGTTTTATTTTTAAGCATGGTCTCATTATCAATAAAGAGAATAATAGCCTTATTTCATCTGCTTTTACTAAAATTACACATGTCAATATCCCCGAGGGCGTGACGAGAATATGTAGATATGCATTCCATTGCTGCACGTCGCTCCAAAGCGTCACCATTCCCGATAGCGTGACAGTGATAGGCGATGAGGCATTTGAACGCTGCTCATTGCTTCAGAGTATAGTCTTACCCAAGGGCATGACAAAGATACGCAAGTATTTATTCTTACATTGCACGTCGCTTCAGAATATAGTCATACCAGAGAGCGTGACGGAGATTAGAGGTGGAGCATTCTCAGGATGTTGGTCCCTTCAAAGCGTCACCATACCCGATGGCGTGACAGTGATAGGCGACGAGGCATTTCTTGATTGCACGTCGCTTCAAAGCATCACCATACCCGAGGGCGTGACAGTGATAGGCGACGAGGCATTTGAAGGCTGCACATCGCTTCAAAGCATCACCATACCCGAGGGCGTGACAGTGATAGGCAACGAGGCATTTGGATGGTGCACGTCGCTTCAGAGCGTCACTATCCCCGAGGGCGTGACGCGTTTAGATGCGATATTCGTAAACTGCAAGTCTCTCCAGAGCGTCGTTATACCCAAAAGCGTAACAAGGATACTCGGAACATTCTACGGTTGCACATCTCTTCAGAGTGTCGCCATACCAGAGAGCGTGACGGAGATTGGCTACTATACATTCTACGGTTGCACATCGCTGATGACTGTGACACTCCTAAATCCGAAAGTAAAGATTGACAAGTCTGCGTTCACAGGATGTACTGGAATCACAACAGTCAACCTACCCGAGGGTTTGACATGGAGTAAAGTCAAAGACAAATTTGCAGACTCTCCATGGTGTCAAAACAAGCCAACCGAAACTAAATAACATAATACCTGAATCTAAATTTTCAATATGACTTTGCGATTAGAAAATTTAAATGAAAGATAACATGGATTTGCCATCGATTCACAAAACTGACCCTCTGTTTCCTCGCTGTCTGCGGCGGATAGGTGCGGACTGCCCGGAGGCAATCTATTGCCGCGGAAATCTTGGCCTCCTGAGTCAGCACAACCGGGTTGCGATTATCGGGGCAAGGGCTGCTGATGGAGAAGGCTGCGGGGCGGCCTACCGTCTCGGCCCAACAGAAATGAAAAGTCGAGGTCTTGCACATTAAGTCTTGGACGTCTATTTTTTAACTCCTTTGCCGAATAATTCAGAGTTGGGACCGAGACGAACCCAAAGTTTATGTCTAAGTATGCGATTTTGCCGTATACAAATTGCGACCGGACGAATTTTATTATTATCGGGGGAATTATTTTGTCAGTTGGGAGATTGTGCGTAACTTTGTGCGAATTATGAGTGCACGCGCGTTGTTTCAAGCAGTGTGTGTCAGCGTCTTGACGGCGTTGGCGCTGGCGGCATGCTCGACGACGAAGCATGTTGCCGACGGCGATTTTTTGCTTGATCATTCGCGCATAGTCATAGCGGATTCGGCTTCGGATGTACGCCCTGGCGACCTGACTAATTATCTGCGCCAGCGGCCCAACGGGCGCAGTCTGGGCATCATTCCTCTGCGATTACACACTTATTCGCTGTCGGGCCGCGACTCTACGCGCTGGTATAACCGCTGGCTCCGGCGCCTGGGCGAGCCGCCGGTGGTTTATTCGCCGCAGCTGACCGACGCTTCGGCGCGCCAGCTGAATCAGGCGCTCATCAACAGCGGATATATGCACCCGCGGGTAGTAGTTGACACGGCGCACCGCTCGGCAAAGAAAATTGACGTTACTTATCGCGTTACCACCGGCCGACCGCACACTTTGGGTTCAATCGCGCTGGAGTGCGCCGACTCGGCAGTGCGCAAGGCTGTGCTTTCAACCAAAGGCGAAACAATGCTCAAACCGGGGCGCAACCTTGACATGACCATGCTCGACGCCGAGCGCACACGCATAGTAACGGCGCTGCAGAAGCAGGGTTACTACGGCTTCGCCAAAGACCGCATAGCTTTCACGGCCGACACAGTAGCGGGGTCGAAAAAGGTTGATCTAACCTTGCGGATTCTGGGTAACGAGCACCATCGCTACACAATCCGGCGCGTTATGTTCCAGCCGGACTATTCTCCAGCCATGGACACCACCGCACGCTTCGACACCATCCCCTACGGCAATATCTACATAATAACCGACCCGGAGCATCCCAAATCCTACCTTTCGCCGAAAGTGCTCCGCTTCACTAACCGCATAACCCCGGGCGCGCCCTATAACGCCGAGGAGTTTAACCGCACCTACGAGGCTCTGAGCCGCATGGGCATAGTGCGCTCCATATCGGTGGCGCTGGAGCCGGCGGGGCCATACGAGCTGGACGCCATAGTGCGCCTGTCGCGCAACAAGTTGCAGGGTATCAGCGTAGAGCTCGAAGGCACCAACTCCGAGGGTGACCTGGGAGCCGGCCTGGGCATAACCTATCAGCACCGCAATCTTTTCCGGGGCTCGGAAACGCTAACCCTGAAAGCGCGCGGCTCTTACGAGAGCCTGTCGGGCAACCTCGAGGGGCTGATTAACAACCACTATACGGAAGGTGCAGCGGAAGTGGCCCTGACCTTTCCGAAGTTCCTCGCGCCACTGCTTTCGCGCAACTATAAGCGGACCATGCGCGCATCGACCGAAGTGTCGCTCAACGGCAACTATCAGGAGCGTCCCGAATATACCCGCGTCATAGCCGGCGCCGCATGGAAATACAAATGGAACAACCCAGGCAACACCAACCGGCGAATTTTCGATGTTCTCGACATCAGCTATGTGTTCCTGCCCAGGTCAACCATCAACTTCCTCGATGAGGTTGCAGGCGGAAATCCGCTGCTGCGATATTCCTATGAGAATCACTTCATCATGCGCATGGGCTACTCGGCATTCCTAACCAACAAGCGTACACTCACTCCGGTTCCGGGAGCACGCACGGCGCCGCTCCAACGCCATATATGGACATTCCGTGGCACAGTGGAAACCGCCGGCAATCTGCTCTACGCCATATCGAACATAGTTCACCAACGCAAGAGCGACGGAGCATACAAGATTTTCGGCACTCAGTACTCGCAATATGCCAAAGCCGAAGCCGACTATATGATTACGCGCCGTTTCACCCACCGCGTGGCGCTGGCCTTCCGCGCGGGCGCCGGAGTGGCGGTACCCTACGGCAACTCGTCGATGGTTCCGTTCGAGAAACGATTCTATGCCGGCGGCGCCAACAGCGTGCGCGGCTGGGGGGTGCGCACTCTCGGTCCCGGACGCTACAACGCCCGCAACACGGTGAGCAACTTCATTAACCAGTGCGGCGACATCCGGCTTGACCTCAACCTGGAAGCGCGCTTCAAGCTATTCTGGGTGCTTGAGGGAGCTGCGTTTATCGACGGCGGCAACGTGTGGACCATACGCAACTACGAAAACCAGCCGGGAGGCCTTTTCCGCTTCGACTCATTCTATAAAGAAATAGCCTGGGCCTATGGTCTTGGTCTGCGACTGGACTTCACCTACTTCCTGCTGCGCCTCGATCTGGGCATGAAAGCCTATAACCCGGCAATGGGCCAGCAACCCTGGCCACTCACCCACCCCAACTGGCATCGCGACGCAACATTCCATTTCTCAGTTGGCTATCCATTTTAAAACAATGAAAAAACTTGCAATCTTCGACCTCGACGGCACTCTGCTCAACACTATCGACGACCTCGGCCATGCCGCCAACCACGCGCTGGAAGCGTGCGGCTATCCGACCCACGACATAGCTTCCTATCGCTTCTACGTCGGCAACGGCGTGGGGCGCCTGCTCGAACGGGTTTTGCCCCCTGACCACCGTACACCGGAAAAAGTGGCCCACCTGCGCCAAATTTTTCAGGAATACTACGATCGTCACCTCTGGGACCACACACGCCCCTATCCCGGCATTGAAGACCTGCTCATCGAACTTGCAGCCAGAGGGGTTAAACTCGCCGTAGCGTCAAATAAATATCAGTCGGCAACCTCGGCTTTGGTTGCCCGATTCTTTCCGCGCCTGCCATTCGAGGCAGTCCACGGAATGCGTCCCGACATTCCGGCAAAACCCGACCCCTCGATAATTTTCAACGTTCTGCTCAACGTGCCTACCCCCAAGGCCGACGTAATTTATATCGGCGACAGCGGAGTGGACATGGAAACGGCCCGTCGTGCCTGCGTTGAGAGCGTCGGAGTTACATGGGGTTTCCGCCCGGTGAGCGAACTCCGCCAATTCCTTGCCGAACACATCATCTCCAACCCCGCCGACCTCCTCCCGCTCATAAACTAAATTTTTATGGCTATGCACTCAACTTCGATCAGCCATGCGGGTCGACAGACAGGAGCGTGCAAAACAATGTGGGGCAACTGCGGGAATCGCTGCTCAAACATCGCGCTGACAACAGGTGCGTCGGCTGGGTCGCGCAGATATATCAGCAGGTGAGCCACATCGGCCATCGTGCATCCGCCCTCGGCAAGCAGCGCTTCAACATTCTGAAGCATACGGCCGGCCTGCGCCACAACATCGCCCGGATAAACGACCTCACCGCGATTATTGATGCTGGCGGTGCCAGAAACGAACACACAGCGCCGTCCTGGCAACTCAACCGCCGTGGCCCGCTCAAAGGCTACACCATATTCACTCGTGGGGTTCAGCCATTGCGGCGCCGTCAGGTAGCGCACCTTGCTTTGGTCCAGCCCCGGATAGCTCACCGAGTCCAAGGCCACCAGCCTGCGCGAATCGGCAACCGAACCGTTTATCCCCGTTGAAGCGATGAAATGAGTTTCGGCAGTCAGACCCATGGCGCAGAAAGCCTCATTGCGGCCTTTAACCACTCCGGCATAATTGCGGTCAACATCACGCACCAGCAGCCACGTGCGCAAACAGCTTCCGGCCAACGAACCGTCGCGGCCAATGAGCTTGCGGTCAAGGTCAATGAGCATATCGCGCGTGGATTTTTCAGAATCATCGCCAATGGCAGCCGCTCCGGTCTGAATCACCATTGTCAGGTCGCCGTCGGGGGTCGCCCAAAGGCCGTCGGCACCAAGCGCCGGAGCAGCATCGGAGCGCATCCAAACCCATGCGGCAACTTTCTCAC
>CAMWSP010000038.1 GCA_947176935.1 uncultured Porphyromonadaceae bacterium
GGGTTGGGTGGGGCTAAAAAAAACGGCAGGGCTTGTGGCCGCTGCCGTTTTTTTGTTTAAATGCTTATATGTGCTATGATATTAGCGGATAAGGGTTTTGTGGCCGTTGATGATGTTGATGCCCTTGACGGGAGCTGCCAGGCGGCGACCCTGAAGGTCGTAAATGCCTTCGGCTGCTGCTGCGGGAATCTCATCAAAGCTGATTTCCTCAATGCCGGTGGGAATGCCGTCGGAGAGCGAAACGGCCAGTTCCTCGGGCTTGTCGTTTGCCGAGTTGAAGCGAACGGCCATGGTGCCGCCGGGAATTTCAACCTGACCGTCTTCGTTGGGTTCAACTTTGGTCAGATAGAACTTGGCATCGGTGGTGTCGACGCGGCGACGAACGGCGTTGCCGGCAGCGATGGTCGAGGGGCGTTCGCTCTTAACGTATATCACTTCGTTTTCTTCGGGAGTGATGAGCTTGCGACCGTAGGCCACTTCCAGCTTGGCGTGCTCGCCGGTATGCTCGGAAATGATGTGGTCTTCGGTGGGCACGGCAACGGTGCTGAGGTTCACCGTTTCGGCATTGCCCTGAATCAGAATATGGGTTTGCGGGGCAATCAGGTGGCCGGCGGGGATTTCAACGAATTTCAGGTTGTCGCCATCGATCTGGGCAACGAAAGCAACTGCGCCGTCGGTTTCTTCGGAAGGAGCCTGAACATAGGCGGGAGTAACTATCGAGCCATAGCCGTCGGAGTGGATAGCAACCGGAATTTCAGTTACCTGCTCCAGCTCAAAGTTATGCTTCTTGCCATCTGCTTTAATGTTTGGATAGTCGGTTGAGCAGTGGTTCAAGCGCAGGGCGTTGTTGCCTTCGCCGGGAGTGTGGATATGAACGTTGCGGCTGTCGAAGAGAACTATCTCGTATGAGCCGAATTCGTTTTCGCCGGGGAGGAAGCGTACGCGGGCTGCGTCGTCGTTGTCGGTAGCGGATTGTGCGAAATTGCTGTGTTCAGAGCTGAACTTGTTAATGTATAGGCCGTTGTCTACGCAAGCCAGCTTTTCATCGTGGTAAACGAACAGGGTGCCTTCGTAGTCAAAGTCAGCGTCAAGTTCATTTGACATAGTGATCCATGTTGCAGTGGCAGGCACTTCATACCATTTAAGGATGGGAACTACGGCATCGGTGCGGGCCGGATTCTCTTTCGATGCACGGATGCGGAAGTAGGTGCCGTTGACAGGATGATACTGATATCCGAATATCTGGCTGGTGTAACGGGCAGGGGAAGTGTAGAGATTGACAAATTCAGGGAGATTGTCGGAAGTGACTACGAATGCTGCTACCTCTGCTTTTGTTTGTTCAATTACTTCGGGGCCTTTATCGCGGGCCGTTGCGTTGTATTTGCCAAGCTCGTAGGTTGTAGACCAGAGTTCAGCAGGCACTTCGGGAACTGCGGGGAGCTGGAGTTCATCCAATTCTGCTTTTGCGGAAGCGAGCTGCTCATCGGTAAGCATAATCTTCAGAGCACTGCCTGCATCATTTTGACCATACCAGATAACGTTGTGATTATTGTTTCTCTTGTGTATGAAGTTATTGCCGGTGCGATCTATGCACTGCAGGGTGAGTTCATCGGAGTAGCCGGCATTTGTGGATTTTTTGAGTTGGAAGGTGGTCTGCGTAGCTTCGGAGTCTTCGGTCAGGGTGGCTGCATCGTTGGCGGCACCAACGAGATATTTCTCTAATGCCGGGTTGAAAATCTTGAACTGAGTGAGCTGACCGGCGATGTGGTGGAGTTGCCAAACGCTGCTTTCGTCTATGGTTCCGTGGTTTGAAATAAGGGTGTTGTTGTCGATTACCCAGTAGGAACCATCCATAGTGTCTTGGTTGCGAGCAAAGCGGATAAGCACGTTTTTGCCCTCAAGGTTATTCCAAATCATGTTTTCAGCTGTTTCGGCCGCTGCTACGAGTCCGGGGTTCTTAGCGGCAAATTCAGCTTCTTGATTATCGGCGTTGGAGTCGAAAGTGTTAGCGCTGATAGCAGCTTTGGCGTCGGTTATTTCTTTGGCGGAGATAATGCCGTTAATGCCATTGCTTACGCCATCAAGCTGCGAAATGTAGTTATCTCTGAGTGTATTGAATGCAATTTCTTCGTCGGAGGTTTTCGAAACGCTTTCAATCAACCACTGCGAGAAGGCTCCCTTGAGGTCGTTGCCTGCGGCTACAACTGAGGCCTCATTTGAGCCGGCGTTGTTGGAGTGCATGTGGCGGTGGGTGGTTTCATCTTGACTGATGTGGTTGTCGGCGGTGTGGATCCAGGTTCTGTTGTCTGTGCTCTTGTTGAACTGGTGAGGTCCGGCCTGCGCCTTGCTTACCATTGCTCCATAGGCTGCGCCGGCGGTGGTGGGCATAGGGGGAATGTAGAGGCCGGTGGCGCGGTTTTTAAATAGAACGTAGCCGGCCTCGTTGAGCTCGAGCATCCATTTTGTACGCTTGGGGTCTATCTGGCTAACGAGAGTGTTGTCGGAGCTTACTGACAGTGCAAGGGGGGTGTCTCCAACTTTGCTACCGGCGTTGGTGATAGTAACGGCAAGGTGGTTATCGTTGATAGTGTTTACGATGATTGAGTTGAAGCGGGTGGCGTTATCCAGTTCTGCCGACAAAGCCTGAGCTGCTTCGGCGAGTTTTTCGCTCATGTTGCCGAAGGTTAGCGTCGGAAGAATTTCTTCGGGGAAGTTCTCAATAAAGAGGGTTTGGTATGCTTCGCCGCATGAGGGGTGGATGTTGTGGAGCCATTCGAAGTAGCCGTTGTTGGCGAGGTCCGACCAAGCGGCGCGAGCAGATTCTTCGAGGTAGATATCATCTACTTCCATGTAGATACGGAAGTAGTGCGACCAGCTATTGTTAGCCATGGCCAAGGTAAAATAGGTTATGGCGTCGTTAGAGTAGCGGTCGAAGGCGCCGGTGTTGTTAACGCAGCGGGCGCCGCGGAAGCAGTTAACTGTTTCTCCGTCGTGAGTGGTTGAGTAATAGCTGCCATGCATTACAAAAAGCTGTTCGGCATCGCCGTTATATTCTGAGGGCTTAGAAACGGGCACAAACTCCATTGCTGTGTATTCGTTTGCTTCAGCATTGAGGTTAAGAGTGGATGTACCGTTAACGATGTTGCCACTGACAGCTTGAATAATATAATTGGAGTCTCCTTTGCCCATGCTGAAAACAGGGCTTCCGGAAGGGTGATTGTCGTGAATCTTGCCACATGACATATCCGGGTGGGCTTTGAAAGTCCAAATCATTGATTCGTCGAATGTGGGGTTGTCGGTGTCGGGTGTGTAAGCGGTAGCCTTTGTTGTGTTATCTACCAGCTGATAGTAGCGTTCGGGACCATTTGTCCAGGTCGGGTTTACTGCGCCAACTGCGTATCTATGGCCGTCGACGAGCTGATTAGCAGAGGTTACGGGTATGAAGTATTTTTTAGGCACATAGGTCTTTGCCGCTAACCACGCAGCTTCGAGCTGCTTGGGAGTAGAAGCGCTATTGGCAAATACCTGTTTAATTGATTGAGGATAAGAACTTATGTGTAAATCGTCGTATGCGCTGTGGTAGCGTGCAGCAACATCGGCGTCGGTTGCTTCTTCGAGATACCATGAAGAGGGGTCGCCCCAGCCGCCGGTGTTGTAAACGCAGATAAAGTTGCCGTAATCGTTAGATGCATTGCCGCTGGCATGACTAAAGCAGTGAAAGTCACGGCAGTCAACAACTTTGAGATGAAATGCGCCGTCATCATGGCCATCGTAGTACTCAAATATTACTTCCGTGGGGGTATCTGTGCCTAATACGGGAACATTTAAGGTCGTCTGAGCTTCCGGGTAAATCAGAGACTGAGCATTCATCATATGGTAGCGGCCGGGCTTATCTTTAACCGGGATGAATTTCCATAGATAGTTGAGAGCAGTCTGATTATTGCCCCATTTCAGTTGATTGTCTGTCGGGTCATGGTACATTGTTTTGACGCGGTCAAACTGTGTTTTGCCGTTTACAAGAGTGTACCACTTGCTGTCTTTTGCCTGTTCCGCTACTGAAAGAGCGTGGTTTACTGAATCAAACACGAAGGCGAAAACGTTACCACTTGATGTAGTAACGGAACTCAAAGCAGCATCTATGATTTGGGACGCCTCACTTTTTGAAAGCATCCATCCAGTGTAAGTATAGTTTTCCTTAATCAGGTCCTTAGCCTCATCGACTGTGTAGTCAGCTATTGAGAGATTCCAGCTTGATGCAGCGGGACCGGCCTGCCAGCGAACAACATTCCAAATTCCGGTTTCTGCAGGGGCGTTGGCGCCACAGTTGGAATGAAAGAAGAATCGAGCATTATTGTTGGCTGCTGTTATATTTGCATGTTCCCATGAGGTTATTTCTTGTCCGTTAAGTCTACGGGTTGCGCCGAAAGCATACTGATCGTCTTTCTGCAAAACTTTGAATTCGCCGATATTGTCAATGTCAGTTTCTTCAACTGTAGTCCAAATGATGTTAGTGTCATCCGGACACCATGAAATATAGCGGTTTGTACCGTCGCAGGCCTGAATAGTTATGGTTTGGTTGTCAGCGTTGTAGGTTGTGTACCAAAGAGATTCAAGTTTGCCTGGATGTAGTCTCGATTGCATGGATGTTCCGGTATGAAACATAACGATGCCCTGATTGCAGTTGGTCAAGGTAATGTACTTGCCGTCAAGAGTCGAGGCGTCTATCATGCTAAAGGTGTCTTGTGCAAACGCCCCTAAGCCGGACGTAACAAGAGCTCCCATGAGTAGGTGTAGTTTTTTTAATTTCATGGATAGATTTTGTGAGTGATTGGAAATTAAACATTTGGGTGCAAAGGTAAAGAAATTTTAATAAATTTTCCCCTCCAAAAAGTTAAAAATAGTTAAAGCACTCCATCCCCGTCAAGGGAGTGGGCTCTATGCCGCCCTCGGGCGGTTGGGATTGGGAGCGAGGGCGTCCCGCCCTCGGGTCGCGACGACGATGTGAGGGCGAGACGCCCTCACTCCCAGGTGGCGGGACGCGTATGCGTCGAAAAAATCAAGCCCCTCTCTTGAGGAGAGGGGTTGGGGTGAGGCTGGTGAGGCTTTTTTACAGTCTGCCTTGGATTGCGGCGGTTTCGGCTTCGTAGCCGGGTTTGGCGAGGAGGGCGAACATGTTGCGCTTGTAGTCTTCAACGCCGGGCTGGTTGAAGGGGTTGACGCCGAGCATGTAGCCGCTGATGCCGCATGCGATTTCGAAGAAGTAGATGAGCTGGCCGAGGTTGTATTCGCTGATTTCGCTGATTGCGATGCGGAGGTTGGGCACTCCGCCGTCGATGTGGGCGAGGCGGGTTCCGATTTCGGCCATTTTGTTGACGTGGTCAACTGATTTGCCTGCTATGAAGTTGAGGCCGTCGAGGTTTTGGGGGTCGTTGGGGATGATTACGGAGCGCTGTTGCTGCTCAACGGAGATTACGGTTTCGAAGATGGTGCGTTCGCCGTCTTGAATCCATTGGCCCATGGAGTGGAGGTCGGTGGAGTTGTCGACCGCGGCGGGGAATATGCCTTTGTGGTCTTTGCCTTCGCTTTCGCCGTAGAGTTGTTTCCACCATTCGGCGAAGAAGTGAAGTTTGGGGTTGTAGTTAACCAGGATTTCGGTTTTTTTGCCGTTGCGGTAGAGGGCGTTGCGGGTCATTGCGTAGAGCTGGGCGGGGTTGCCGGGCTTGGCGCATGCGGCCTGCATGTCGGCGGCACCCTGCAGGAGGGCGCGGATGTTGAAGCCGGCAACGGCTATGGGGAGGAGGCCAACGGGGGAGAGCACGGAGAATCGGCCGCCAACGTTGTCGTCGATAACGAAGGTTGCGTAGCCTTCGTCGGTTGCCAGGGAGCGGAGGGCGCCGCGTTTGGCGTCGGTTACGGCCACGGTAAGTTTTGCGGCTTCTTCGCGGCCTACTTTTTGCTCGAGCAGGTTGCGGAGCAGGCGGAAGGCTATGGCGGGTTCGGTTGTTGTTCCGGATTTGGAGATTACGATGATGCCGAAGCGCTTGTCAGCCAGATAGTCCATGAGTTCGGCGAGGTAGTCTTCGCCGATGTTATGGCCTGCGAAGAGGATTTCGGGGGTGGTGGGGGCGAACTGGTTTTTGAGGGCTTCGATAACGGCTTTTGCGCCGAGGTAGGAGCCGCCGATGCCGATGCAGACAACGGCCTGGCATTCGGCGCGGAGCACGTTGGCCACGGAGGTTATTTTGTTGACGAGGTCGGAGTTGATGGTTTCGGTGGGGAGGTTTACCCAGCCGAGAAAATCATTGCCGGCGCCGGTGGCTTCAAGCACGGTTTGAAGGGCGCGGTCGGCTTCGGGTTGGAGTTTTTCGATGTCGGCCAGGGAGATGCCGGCGGTTGCGGCGTTGGTGATGTTGAGTTCGAATGTTTCCATAAGTTATGTTTAGGTCAGTCGGATTGCTATGCGGGAAATTGCGCGGCGGGGCATAACGCCTTCGTAGAGGATTGAGTAGAGTCCTTCGAGAATCGGCATGTCAACGCCGTATTTCTGGTTGATTTCGTAGATGCATTTGGTGCCGAAGTAGCCTTCGGCGGTCTGCTCCATTTCCATGCGTGTGGCTTTGACGGAGTAGCCTTTGCCGAGCATGGAGCCGAAGTTGTGGTTTCGGGAGAATTTGGAGTAGGCGGTAACGAGGAGGTCGCCGAGGTAGACGGAGTCGCAGATGTTGCGGGGGCGAGGGTCGACGGCGTCGACGAAGCGTTCCATTTCGCGCACGGCGTTGCTGACGAGCATGGCGGTGAAGTTGTCGCCTCCTTTCATGCCGTGGATAATGCCGGCAACTATGGCGTAGACGTTTTTGAGCACTGCGGCGTATTCGATGCCTTGAACGTCGAGGGAGATTATGGTTCGCACGGAGTGGGAGCCGATGCAGCGGCCGAAGGCTTCGGCGCGCTCGGGGTCGGCGCAGCCTATGGTGAGGTAGCTGACGCGGTCGAGGGCCACTTCTTCGGCATGGCAGGGGCCACCGATAACGAGCACGCGGTCGGAGGCGACGCCGTAGTGGCTGACCATGTAGTCGGCAATGGTGAGGTTGACCTCGGGCACTATTCCTTTGATGGCGGAAACGATGGTTTTGTTGGCCAGGGTTTCGGTTATTTTTTCCATGTGGGAAAGGAAGTAGGGCGAGGGCATCGCCATGAGGAGGGTGTCGGCCATGCGCACTGCTTCGTTGATGTCGGAGGTGAAGTGAATGCGGCTCACGTCGAATTCAACGTCGGTGAGGTAGGCGGGGTTGTGGCCGCATTCTTTGAATTCCTGAATGCGGTCGTCGCGGCGCATGTACCAGACGATGTTGCGGCAGTTGCGCAGAAGCATCTTGGCCAGGGCGGTGGCCCAGGAGCCTCCGCCCATAACGGCAATGGTCTGTATGGCTGTTTCGGGGGTCATTTTTCGGGTTTCATCTGCGGGAAGAGGAGCACTTCCTGGATTGCGACCTGACCGGTCATGAGCATTACGAGGCGGTCCATGCCGATGCCCATGCCGGAGGTGGGGGGCATGCCGTATTCGAGGGCGCGGATGAAGTCGTGGTCGATAATCATGGCTTCGTCGTCGCCTTTCTGGGCGAGGTTCATCTGGTCAACGAAGCGTTCGTATTGGTCGATGGGGTCGTTGAGCTCGGAGTAGGCGTTGGCGAGTTCTTTGCCGTTGACCATGAGTTCGAAGCGCTCGGTGAGCTCGGGATTGGAGCGGTGGCGCTTGGTCAGGGGCGACATTTCGATGGGATAGTCGGTGATGAAGGTGGGCTGGATGTAGTTGCCCTCGCATTTTTCGCCGAAAATCTCGTCGATGAGTTTGCCCTTGCCCATAGAGGGGTCGGTTTCGATGTGGAGCTCGCGGCAAACCTGGCGGAGCTGGTCTTCGTTCATGCCGGAGATGTCGATGCCGGTGTGTTCCTTGATGGCTTCGAACATGGTTACGCGGCGGAAGGGGGCTTTGAAGGAAATAACGTTGTCGCCGACCTGAACGTCGGTGGTGCCGTTGACTTCGAGGCAGATGCGTTCGAGCATGCGTTCGGTGAACTGCATCATCCAGTTGTAGTCTTTATAGGCAACGTAGATTTCCATGCAGGTGAACTCGGGGTTGTGGGTGCGGTCCATGCCTTCGTTGCGGAAATTGCGCGAGAATTCATAGACGCCCTCGAAGCCGCCAACTATGAGGCGCTTGAGGTAGAGCTCGTTGGCTATGCGCAGGTAGAGGGGAATGTCGAGCGCGTTATGGTGGGTTATGAACGGACGGGCCGATGCGCCGCCGGGAATGGACTGGAGAATGGGGGTGTCGACTTCCATATAGCCGGCTTCGTTGAAGAAGTTGCGCATGGAGTTGAAAACCTTTGTGCGCTTAACGAAGATGTTGCGCACACCTTCGTTGACGATGAGGTCAACGTAGCGGCGGCGGTAGCGGAGTTCGGGGTCATCGAAGGAGTCGTAGGTCACACCGTCCTTGACCTTTACGATTGGCAGGGGGCGGAGCGATTTGGAGAGAACGAGGAGTTCCTGAGCGTGGACGGTGATTTCGCCGGTTTTGGTGCGGAAAACGAAGCCGCGCACACCGATGAAGTCGCCGATGTCGAGGAGCTTTTTGAAAACGGTGTTGTAGAGTTCTTTGTCGTCGCCGGGGCAGATGTCGTCGCGGCTGATGTAGATCTGCATGCGGCCGTGGCTGTCCTGGAGCTCAACGAATGCGGCTTTGCCCATGATGCGGCGGCTCATGATTCGGCCGGCAACGGCCACCTGGCGCGGGGGCTGGAGGTCGTCGGAGAAGTTCTGGCGGATTTCGTCGGAGTAGCCGGTAACAACGAATTCGGCTGCGGGATATGGTTCGATTCCCAGGGAGCGCATCTGCTCCATGGAGTTGCGTCGGATTTGTTCCTGTTCAGAGAGTGTTGCCATACACTGTATATATAAGGTGTGAAATTATTGTTTGATCAGATTGTGCTTGACTTGAGGTCGAGGCCTACTTTTTCGTGGAGGCCGAAAATGAGGTTCATGTTGTGGACTGCCTGGCCTGCGGCACCTTTGATAATGTTGTCGATAACGGCGGTTATGAGCAGCCGGTTGTCGATTTTTTCGAGGTGGATGAGGCATTTGTTGGTGTTGACCACGTCTTTGAGGTCGGGCCGGCGGGCGAGCACAAAGGTGAACGAATGGTCGGCGTAGTATTCCTCATAGAGATTGCGGAGCTGCTCGAGCGACACGGGCATGTCCATATAAGCCGTTATGAGCATTCCTCTGGGGAATGAGCCTCGCATGGGAATGAAGAGGATTTCGGAGTTGAAGGAGCTCTGGAGCGAGGTTAGGGTCTGGCGAATTTCGGGGAGATGCTGGTGGTTGAGGGGGCGATAGATGGAAACGTTGTCGCGATGCCAGGCGAGCTGGTCGGGGCTGGATTTTTCGACCGCGGAGCCGGAGAAGCCGGTAATTGCCGTTACATGAATCGGGGAGTTGAGCAGCAGGTTCTTGGCCAGCGGCAGCAGGGCCAGCTCGATGGCGGTTGCGAAGGCTCCGGGATTGGCCACCCGCTCAACGCCGTGGACCAGGCGCTTGCGGTTGAGCTCGGGCAGGCCGTAAACGAAGTCGTTGTCGGCTTCCTCGATGCGGAAGTCGCGGCTGAGGTCAATGATTTTCAAGCCTTGGGGAATCTCGCGGTCGGCCAGGAGCTGCTCGGAATGGCCGTGGGGGTAGCAGCAGAAAACCACGTCGAGGTCGGTCAGGTCGATGTCGGGGGTGAAACGCAGATAGGTTTCGCCCTCCATGCCTTGGTGGACTTCGGTTATCATGCGGCCGTCGTAGAGTTTGCTCTGCACTCTGGAGAGCTCAACGTCGGGGTGGTTGATGAGCAGGCGGATGAGTTCGCCGGCGGCAAACGATTCTCCGCCCAGGATTCCGGCTCGAATCATAGGGGTCAGTCGGGAATTTGAATGTTTTTAATGGCGGTATTGACGCGGCGTTCCACTTCGGGGTAGCCGAGCAGCTCGGTGATTTCGAACATGTGGGGGCCTTTGCATTCGCCAACCACTGCCAGGCGCAGGGCGTTCATAACGTTGCCCATGTGCCACTGGCGCTCCTTGATTTTGTCGAGCACCGGGGTTTCGGCGTCGGCGGGGCTGAGCGAGGGGAGCTGGCTCATCCACTGGAGCATTTCGGTGAGCTGGGCGGGGGTTTCGGCGGTCCAGCGCTTGCGAACGCTTTTTTCTTCATATTCGGTGGGGGCCACGAAGAAGAAGGCGGCGTGTTGCCAGAGGTCACGAACAAAGTTGATGCGGCCTTTGACCAGCCCAACGGCGCGGCGGATGTAGTCGTCGGAGAAATCGTCGGGGTTCACGCCGTGTTCGCGCAGAATCGGCTTGAAGAGTTCGGCGAGTTCTTCGTCGGGGAGCATCTGCAGGTATTGGTGGTTGAACCAGGTGCCTTTTTCGTAGGCGAACTTGGCACCGGAGCGCGAGCAATGTTCGAGCGAGAAGCGGTTGATGAGCTCCTGCATCGACATGATTTCAGTGTCGTCGCCGGGGTTCCAGCCGAGCAGGGCCAGGAAGTTGACCACTGCCTGGGGCAGGTAGCCGTCTTCGCGGTAGCCGCGCGAAACGTTGCCCGTGGCGGGATCGGTCCAGAGCAGGGGGAACACCGGGAAGCCCAGGCGGTCGCCGTCGCGCTTGGAGAGCTTGCCTTTGCCGTCGGGCTTGAGCAGCAGGGGCAGGTGAACGAACTGCGGCATGGTGTCGGCCCAGCCGAAGGCTTCGTAGAGCAGAACGTGGAGCGGCGCGGAGGGGAGCCATTCTTCACCACGGATAACGTGGGAAATCTTCATCAGGTGGTCGTCGACGATGTTGGCCAGGTGGTAGGTTGGCAGGTCGTCGGCACTCTTGTAGAGCACTTTGTCGTCGAGAATGTCGCTCTTGATGGTCACTTTGCCGCGGATGAGGTCGTTGACCTCAACGGCCCGGCCTGCGTCGATTTTGAAGCGCACAACGTAGGGCGTGCCTTCGTCGATGAGGCGCTGCACCTCGGCGGGGTCCATGGTCAGCGAGTTGCGCATCCGGCCGCGGGTGTGGCTGTCGTATTGGAAATTGGGGGTTGCCTGGCGGGCGGCGTCGAGCTCGGCGGGGGTGTCGAAGGCAATGTAGGCCTTGCCGTTGTCGAGCAGGGTTTTTACATGCTCGCGATAGATGTCGCGGCGTTCGCTCTGCTTGTAGGGACCGTAGGGGCCGCCCTGGGCAATGCCTTCGTCGATTTCGATTCCGAGCCATGCAAGGGCCTCGTTGATGTAGGCTTCGGCGCCGGGCACGAAGCGCTGCGAGTCGGTGTCTTCGATTCGGAGAATCATTTTGCCGCCGTTCTGGCGGGCGAACAGGTAGTTATAAAGCGCGGTGCGTACGCCGCCTATGTGGAGAGGCCCCGTGGGGGAGGGGGCGAATCTGACTCTGACTTCTCTATCCATAAAAATTTTGGTCGTTATGTATCAGAGCGCAAAGTTACGAAATTTTATTTGGTATACCAAAAGGAATCTGACTCGGCGTAGGTTTTGTTTGGTATGATGTATGAAAAACTTGAACGAGGAGCGGCTTCACAGTCGTTCCTCGTCGAATAATAAACCAATCATTATCACATTTCATTCACACATCAATACAACATCCCGCCGCCAAAAAAAGTTCGGCATAATGGAAAATTTTCGTAAATTTGCATTGATTTTATCGCACGTTTTAATGAAAAAGTCAAATAGGTCAAAAGTAAAAGAGAGAGTAATTCAGTTTGTTTGGCAGCACGTTATGCTGCTGGTGTCGATGTTTTTCATGACCCTCGGGGTGGCGCTTTGCGTGCGCTCCAACTTGGGCAGCGGCGTGATTTCGTCGATTCCGATGGCGTTTACGCTGGCCGGAGAGGCCATGAAGGCGCCGGCGCTGACAATCGGCGAGTATACGAACATCATGAATGTTATTCTGGTTGGGGCGCAGATTCTGGTTCTGCGGCGGCGTTTCGAGCCTGTGCAGCTGTTTCAGCTGGTTGTGGGTTTTTTCTTCGGCGCCATGCTTGATGCCAACATGTGGCTTACGTCGTTTTTTAGTTATGGTGAGCTCTGGCAGCAGATTGTGGCCCAGCTGGCCGGCGCAACGATTCTGGGTGTGGCTGTGGCGGCCGAGATTCGGTGCGGCTCGGTGACTATGCCCGGCGAGGGCATTCAGGTTGCCGTTTCGCGGGTGAGCGGCCGGCCGTTTCCGCAAGTAAAAATGGCTATCGACACTCTGCTGGTTGTCATTGCGGTTATTTGCGGCTATTGCTTTTTCGGGGCGTGGCCGCGCACTGTGGTGGGCCCGGGAACGCTGTTTGCCATGTTCTATGTGGGCTATGTGGTCAAGCTGGTCAACCCCCACATGCGCTGGTTTGACCGCCTGCTCGACTACCGGCCCGGTTTCCGCCGCTATATCTACGGTCTGGCGCGGTTCATTTATCCGCGAAATTGATTTTTTTTGGAACGTTTGAAAATAAATTATTATATTTGCGGCCTGATTACTTGTTTATTACACTGAAATGAAAACATTCAAACAATTATTGCTGGCCGCGGCGCTGACTGTTTCGTCGGCCGGTTTTGCGGCGGAATATCAGTGGCTGACTTTCCGAATGGCCGACAATACGGAATTGTCGGTGGCCGCAGAGAATCTGGCCATAAGCTATAGCGGGCGCGAACTGCGTTTGAAGTCGGCAACTGTTGACCGTACTCTGGCCGTTGACGCCGTTAAGTCAATGCGCTTCACTTCCGATCCGGCGGCTATCGATGCCCCTCAGGGTGCCACCCGTGCCGCTGCCGGCGATTACTTCACCGCCGCCGGCGTAAAGGTCGGCAGTTTCGCTTCAGCCGATGAGGCCCGCCGCACTCTGCCGTCGGGGGTATATGTTGTCAAGACGGGAAATAAAACCTTTAAATTGATTTTCTGAGCCATGGTTAAAAAGTTGATTTTTTCGGTCGGCATGGCCTTGTTGGCCATGGCTGGCGCAGCGCAAACCATCAGTTTCACCAATGGCGCGGTAACTTATAGTTTCTCGGCCGGGCAGGCCGGCGAAATGACCTTTGCGGGCGAAACGGTTGCCGTTGGCGGCCGCACGTTCAACCTCGGCGAGTGGTCGCAGATTCGCGTCGGCAACGATGCGGTGGCCGACGGTACGGTGGCCGTGAGCTACTCCGGGGCTGCGGCGTCGGTTGTAGTTTCAGGCGATGTTGCGCCCTATGTCAACGTTTCGGTCAGCGGCGCCCGCGTTGTTGTCGACCAATCAGAGCTGGTTTCCGATGCCACTTGCGGCGAAATCACCTATGTGCTCAGTGGCGAGTCGGCCAATGGCTCGTTTCAGCTCAACGGTTCCTATAAGTCCACCATTGAACTTCAGGGGCTGAACCTGGCCTGCACCGCCGGCGCGGCCATCGACATCCGCAACGGCAAACGCATAGCCCTGAGCGCCAAATCCGGCACGGTCAACACCATCAGCGACGGCCCCGGAAGCCAGAAGGGCGCCATTGACTGCAAAGGCCATCTGGAGCTGAAGGGCCGCGGCGCGCTGACGGTTAGCGGCACGCAGGCCCACGCCATTCACTCTAAGGAATACGTTGAAATCAAGAACCTGGCGCTCACAGTAGCAGCTGCCGTTAAAGACGGCATTAACTGCGGCCAATATTTCCTGATGGAAAGCGGTAGCCTTGAAATCGCCAACGTTGGCGACGACGGCGTTCAGGCTTCGTTTAAGGACGAAACCGACCGCGAGGCCGACGACACCGGCACGCTGACCATTGCCGGCGGCACGCTGAACATCACGGTGACGGGCGACGCCGCCAAATGCCTCACGGCCGACGGCCCGGCAGTGGTTTCGGGCGGCACACTCCAGCTGACCTCCAATGCCAAAGGCAAATGGGACAGCACCAAAAGCAAAACCAAAGCCTCGGCCTGCATCGGTGCCGACGGCAACGTTGACATCCGCGGCGGCGAACTGACCATGAAGGCCACCGGCAGCGGCGGCAAAGGCATTTCGTGCGACGGAGTGTTCACCTCAACCGACGGCAAACTCACCATAGCCACCACCGGCGGCTTGCTGGTTTACTCCGGCGGCTCGCTGAACCATAACTACACCGGCTCGGCCGACCGAATCAGCTCCAACTATAAATCGTCGGCCAAAGGCATTAAGGCCGACAAGGGAGTGGTTATCAACGGCGGCGACATCCACGTTACCACCTCGACCAACAATGCCGAAGGCATAGAAAGCAAACAGGAACTTGAAATCAACGGCGGCACCGTGTTCGTCAAGGGCTACGACGACGGCATCAACTCCTCGAAAGAAATGCGCATCAGCGGCGGCGACCTTACGGTGATAGCCGTTGTTGGCGACGGCCTCGACTCCAACAACAATCTGCGCATCAGCGGCGGATATATCCGCACCTTTGGCGCCGGCTCGCCCGAAATGGGCCTCGACGCCGAAACCGAATCGGGCTATACAGTCTACATCACCGGCGGCACGCTGCTGGCCTATGGCGGCAGCAACACCTACCCCACCAAAAGCGGCTCCACCCAGGCCTTTGTCAAGACCAGCGGCTCCGTCAAGGCCGACACCGAAGTCTCCGTTAAATCCGGCAGCCAGGTGCTCGCAACCTTCACCATCCCCGCTGAATACACCGGCAGCAGCTCCTCCTCGGGCGGTGGCGGCTGGGGCGGACCCGGCGG
>CAMWSP010000039.1 GCA_947176935.1 uncultured Porphyromonadaceae bacterium
TTCGAGCTCGTGAGCATAGAGGTTGAAGTCCTGAGTGTAGAGCGGCGGAACGAAAGCGCTCACTGCCTTGAGCGGAGCGCCCCACAGGCCGGGAAGCAGGTAAACCGAAAAGCTGAGCGATATGAGCGCCAGAAAGAAGGGGAAAACGCCGGTTGTGGGCGCGGGTGAATCGTGCGAGAAACGCAGCTTGCCGAGCAGGTAGAGGCCCATCAGGGCGAAGATTACCACCCAGAGGCTAACGAACACCTCGCGGTCGAGAATGTGCCAGCCGTAGGCCAGGTCGGCAACGGAGAGAAACTTCAACGACAGGGCCAGTTCCAGAAAGCCCAGAACCACCTTGACCGAGTTCAGCCAGCCGCCGGAGCGGGGAGCGCTTTTCAGCATCGAGGGGAACAGGGCGAACAGCGCGAAGGGAATGGCCAGCGCAAGGGCGAAGGCGCCCATGCCCACTGCCGGGCCCACGATGTTGCCCATAGTGGCGGCTTCAACCAGCAGGGTGCCTATAATCGGGCCGGTGCAGCTGAACGAAACCAGCGCCAGGGTGAAAGCCATGAAAAAAATGCTGAGCATGCCGGTGGCGTTTTCGGCGCGCGAGTCCATTGCGTTGCTCCAGCGGGCGGGAAGCTTGATGTCGAACGCTCCGAAAAAGCTGATTGCGAAAACTACCAGCAGCGCAAAGAATATCAGGTTGAAAACGGCGTTGGTCGAAAGGTCGTTGAGCTTGCTCGCGCCGAAAATCAGAGTGATTGCAAGGCCGAGAATCAGGTAGATAACTATGATTGAAATGCCATATATCGACGCATCACGCATGGAGCTTGAACGCGAAGCGCCTTTTTTGAGAAAAAAACTGACCGTCAGCGGAATCATGGGCCACACGCAGGGGGTGAACAGCGCGAGTAAACCGCCTAAAAAGCCCCACAGAAAAATTGACCAGAGCGAGGCGGAGGCTATTTCATCGGTTTCGCCGGCGCCATTGACCGGGGTCCACCAGGGCTGCGACGCGGGGTTGAAGGCCGACGGACCGGCCGATGCTGCTGCGGCGGCCTGCTGTGAGTCGCCATAGGAGAATTCGAAGCTCGAGGGCGGAATGCAGTTCTGGTCGTTGCAGGCCTGGAACTTGACCGCGCCGGCCAGTGCAATGGCATCGGGGTCGGTTACCAGAAACTTCTGAATCAGAACAATAGAGTTCTCCCAGAAGCGAACGTTGCCTTCGAATGTTTCTTCATAGATTTCGATTGCCTCGCGTTCGGGAGTCAGCTCGCCGACCACCTGCAGACCCGAGGTGGTTGAGAAATTTACCGAAGTGGGTTCGGGGCCGTAGTCAATAGGCGGGAGTTCGGTGGCATAGAGGTGCCAGCCCTCCTCGATAGTTGCTTTAAGGGTCAGTTTGGCGGTGTCGCCGCTAACGGAAAAGTCGGAGGTCCAAACTATTGGCTCCTGAAATTGGGCGCTGAGGGCCATAGGCAGCAGCGCCAGCAGGAAAATGAAGAAGCGTTTCATTATTTTTGGTCGAATTGTGCAAGAATTTGTCGTAGTTCCTCGTCGGTTGCGGTCAGTCGCGAGCGGCATTCACCGAGCAGTTCGGTTGCGCGCCGGGTGTAGGCCGAGAGTTTGTCGATGTCGCATTTATCGCTCTGCATGTGAGCGAGAATCTGTTCGAGTTCCGTAACGGCCTCTGTATAGGTCATTTCTTTAACGGGCTTTGACATAGCTGTTTCGCTTTAGGCTATTTCGAAATTGAGGTTATGGTTCCGTCGGCAAGCTCGGTTTCAAGGAGCGAGCCGGCGGGAATGTTGGCGGCCGAGGTCATGGCGGAGCCGTTGACTCGGGTTATTGAGAAGCCTCGGGCCAGTGTGGCCTTGGGCGATAGGGCGTCGATGAGTGCCGCATAGCCTTTCAGGCGCGTTGCGGCGTGGGTGGTGGCGTTGAGCGCCGTGGCTGCCAGGGCGTCGGCCAGGCGGTCAAGTCGGCCCTGCAGTGGCATGATGCGGGTTGCCGACACTCGCGACAGGGCGCCGGCCAGATTGTCCAGGCGCCGGTTGGCGCGCTCAATGGCTCCGAGCGGTGCCGTGGGGAGCGCGCCGCTGATGTAGGCCAGCTGGCGGTCGGCGCCGCTGATGGCGTCGGTAGCCGTTTGGAGCAGGGCGCCGCCAAGCGCCATGAGTGTTTCCAGTTCGCGCTGACCCAGAGTCAGGAGCAGCTCGGCGGCCGCGGTGGGTGTTTTAACGCGTTGGCAGGCAATGTAGTCCAGAACGGTGGTGTCGCGCTCATGCCCTATGCCGACTATTACCGGCAGCGGGAATAGAGCCACGTTGCGGGCCAGGCGCAGGTCGTCGAAACCGTCAAGGTCGGTGGCGGCACCGCCGCCGCGGATAATGCAGACGCAGTCAAAGTCGTCGGCACGCTGCGCAATCGCTTCAAGTTGGCTGATTACGCTGGCGGCAGTCTGCGCGCCCTGAACCACGGCCGGAAACAGCTCTACGCTGAAACGCAGCCGGCGCGGATTGTTGAGCAGCTGGTTCATGAAGTCGCCGTAGCCGGCGGCTGTTGGCGAGGAGATTACGGCTATGCGCTGGGTCGGGCGGGGCAGAGTGAGCTGCTTGTTTTCGTCGGCTATGCCTTCGCTGGCGAGCTGATTGAGAATTTCGCGGCGTCGGCGTTCGCGTTCGCCCAGGGTGAACGTATAGTCAACGTCGGAAATGTTGAGGTTCATTCCGTAGAGCGGATGATAGCCTGCCGTAACGCAGACTTTCACCTTCATGCCCGAGGCGAATTGCTGGCCGGTTTTCGAGAGAAACTCGAAGCGGATTTTGCGCCATAGGTTGGCCCAGATTGTTGCGCGCGCCTTGGCCAGAGTGGTGCCGGAGGCGTCTTTCTGCAGCAGCTCCATGTAGCAGTGGCCGCCGCTTTCGCGAACGTCAGATAGTTCCGCAACAATCCATACCTTCTGCGCCATAGGGCAGGCGGCAACCAAATCGCGCAGCAGGGTCTGCAGGTCGAGCAGCGAATAATATTGATTAGGACTGCTCATTTCTGTTTCAGCGGTTTGAAGCCTTTGGCGGTCCAGACGTAGCGCAGAAAGGGGAGCATCTTTTCGCGCTCCTCGCCGGTGTTGGTCAGAGTGAGTATTCCCGACGTCGGGTCGAACGAATATTCCGCCATGACTATCGGAGGCTCCTGCGAGTCAATCTTGCCCCAGGCCGAGGCGGCGGGCTCGCTCCAGAGCTTGGGCAGAGGTGTCCAGTCGGAGTCATAGAGCGTCAGGCTCGAGTCGGTGAAGTCGCCGCCGAGGGTTTCGATTACGCAATAAACCGTTTTCTTTTTCAGCGGCAGCAGGTGAATTGTCAGCACCCGTCCGGGCGAGGTCTGCACTTCAACCTTGGCCGAGTCCAGGGCAAGAATCCGCGCTTCGGAGCCGAGCAGGTTCGGCTCGGTGTGGGTCATCATTCCGGCCAGAGCATAGTCGATGAGGTCGCGCACCGTTCGCTGCTCCAGCGGAATCAGCAGCGAGGAGGGTGCGTTGCGCAGCGCCCCGGCGGCCGGAAGTTCGGCCGGCAGGGAGCAGGGCATGGCGGCAACCAGAGCCGCTATGATGGCGACTACGAGCTTTCGCACTGAATCAGACGGTGAGGATTTCCTTCTCCTTGGCGGCGAAGAGGTCGTCGATTTTCTTGAGATATTTGTCGTGGAGCTTCTGGGCGGTTCCCTCGGCGTCTTTTTCAACGTCTTCGGGCATGCCCTGCTTAACGGCTTTTTTCAGGCCGTCGATTGCGTCGCGGCGGGCGTTGCGCACGCTGACTTTGGCGTTCTCGGCTTCGCCCTTGCTCTGCTTAACGAGCGTTTTGCGGCGTTCTTCGGTCAGCGGGGGAATTGCCAGGCGGATAACTTCGCCGTTGTTTTCGGGGGTGATGCCGAGTTCGGAGTTGATGATAGCCTTTTCGATTTCCTTGAACATCGATTTTTCCCAGGGGGTGATAACGATGGTGCGGGCGTCGGGAACGCTTACGTTGGCCACGTTGGATATCGGGGCTGCCGAGCCGTAGTAGTCAACGCGGATGCCGTCGAGCAGCTTCGGATTGGCCTTGCCGGCGCGGATATGGCTGAGGGCTTCGTCGAGGAATTCTACTGCAAGCTGCATTTTCTCTTCGGCGGGGTCGAGATAGGTCTTGGGGTTAGTCATTGTGATAAAGTGGTATTAGGTGTTATAAATTTAGAGAATCAACAGTGAGTCGCCGTAGGTGCCGAAGCGATATTTTTCTTCCACGGCCTGCTCGTAGCAGCGCATAACGTTTTCATACCCGCCGAAAGCGGCTTCCATCATAATCATGGTCGACAGCGGCAGGTGGAAGTTGGTCACCAGCGAGGTCGGAACGCCGAAATCGTAGGGCGGCGCAATGAACTTGTTGTCCCATCCGGCATAGCTCTTGAGGTGTCCGCCCATGCTTTCGCCGGCCACCATGCCGCGCAGAACCGAAGTGCCGACCGCAAGCACCTGCTTGTCGGAGTCCTTGGCCTTGTTGACCATTTCAACGAGCTGATCGTCAACAATAACCTCTTCCGAGTCGATGCGGTGTTTGGAAAGGTCCTCAACGTCGATTTCGCGGAAAGTGCCCAAACCGGAGTGAACGGTCATGAACCCGAGGTTCACTCCCTTGATTTCAAGGCGTTTCATCAGAATGCGGCTGAAGTGCAACCCGGCACCCGGAGCAACTACCGCACCCTCCTTGGTGGCATATACCGTCTGGAACATTTCGCTGTCGATTTCTTCGGGTTTGCGCTCGATGTGTTCGGGCAGGGGGGTGGAGCCGAGGTCAAACAGCGCTTTCTTGAACTCTTCGTGCGAGCCGTCGAAAAGGAAGCGCAGCGTGCGTCCGCGGCTGGTGGTGTTGTCTATAACTTCGGCCACCATGCTTTCGTCTTCGCCGAAATAGAGCTTATTGCCGATGCGGATTTTGCGAGCCGGCTCAACGAGCACATCCCAGAGCTTGTTCTCGGCATTGAGCTCGCGCAGCAGGAACACTTCGATTTTGGCGTTTGTGCGCTCCTTGTTGCCATAGAGCTTGGCGGGGAAAACTTTGGTGTCGTTAAACACCATAACGTCGCCGTCGCCGAAATAATCGATAATATCCTTGAAAATTCGGTGTTCGATTTTGCCGGTTTTGCGGTTCAGTACCATCAGGCGCGCTTCGTCGCGCTCGGCCAGCGGATACTGGGCGATGAGTTCTTGCGGAAGGTCGAAGTTAAATTGACTGAGTTTCATTTATTTTGATGAGCTATTGTTTTCTGTGGGAATTTCAATGTCAATGGTTTTCAGCTCCTCGATGAGCGAGCGAACGTCGGTGCAGTCATAAATCGAAGCGGAGCCTACGCGGGTGCGGCGCAGTGCCGTCAAGTGGCCTCCGCAGCCGAGTTCTGCCCCTAAGTCGCGGGCGAGCGAGCGGATATAGGTGCCCTTGCTGCAGGCAATGCGCAGCCTCACGCTGCATGTCGCGGGGTCGAAGTCGAGCAGCTCCAGTTCGCTGATAACTATGGGTTTCGCCTTCAGTTCCGGGGCTTCGCCCTTGCGAGCCATTTTGTAGGCGCGCTTGCCGTTGACCTTAACGGCCGAAAACACCGGCGGAACCTGCATAATGGCGCCGCGAAACTGCTCCAAAGCCGCCTCAACGGCTTGGCGGTCTATATGGTCGGTGGGAAAGTTCTGGTCTATTTCGGTCTCCAGGTCGAAGCTCGGGGTGGTGGCTCCGAGCCGCACGGTAGCTACGTATTCTTTTTCGCCGGCCTGGAGTTGGTCAATGAGTTTGGTGGCGCGGCCGGTGCATATCAGCATCACTCCGGTGGCCAGCGGGTCGAGGGTCCCGGCATGGCCCACCTTGAAGCGCTTCACTCCGTGGCGGCGCGTAAGCACTCCGCGGATGCGCTTCACCACGTCGAACGACGTCCAGTGGAGCGGCTTGTCAACTTTCAGAATCTGTCCGCTAACGAAATCCATTTACCAGAGCAGACAAAGCGCACCGGCTGCGGCGCAGTAAACGGCAAACCAAACGAGCTTGCCTTTCTTAACTATGTTGAGCATCCATTTGCAGGCTGCGCAGCCAACCAGAAACGAGGCGAGGAAGCCAACAATCATGGGCACGGCCCCGATGCTGACCGAAGCGGTTGCCTCCAACGCGTCGGGCCAGAGCATATCCTTGAGGTCGAGCAGGCCTTCACCAAAAATCGGAATAATGACCATCAAAAACGAAAATTGTGCCACTTTTTCGCGGTTATCGCCCAAAATTATGCCCGTAGCGATGGTGGTGCCGGAACGCGAAAGTCCTGGTAATACGGCGATTGCCTGCGCGCAACCGATAATAAACGCGTCGCCCCATGTAATGTCATGACCCTGAGGTTTTAACGGGTCGGCAAGCATTTCGCGGGTGCGCGTGAAATAGGCGAAAGTCAGCAGCACTGCGGTGATAATCAGGCAGATGCCTACCACTGTCAGGTTGCCGTCAAACAGCGCCGAAATCTGCTCCTTGAAGCACACCCCTACAATCCCCACGGGAATGCACGACAGCAGTATCTTGCAGACGTAGAAGAATTTATCGTCGCGCTGAATGGTCAGAAACGATTTCAGCAGCGGGTAGAACTCATGCCAGAGAATAACCACCGTGGAGAGCACCGTTGCCACATGAAGCATTATCGAGAACTCCAGCGAAGCGTCGGGGTCGAGATTCAGGCCGAGAATCTGCTTCATTATTTCCAGGTGGCCGCTTGAGGAGATGGGCAGGTATTCGCTCAGACCTTGAACGATACCGAGAATCAGGGCATCAATCCAATCCATAGGTTATTTCTGTTTGTTTTTGGGTCGGTAAATAATGGCGAACGCCATGAAAACGAAGCCGATAAACGAAATCGTGGGGCCAACTACTATGCGGCGCGTTGAAAAGATATCGGGCTCGAAGCCTGCGGCGGTCGTCGAGGGGCCGAGCATCAGCAAAAAGCCGATAACTATAGCCGCACCGGCTATGGCCATGAGAATGAAATTGGTTTTGACCAGAGGGAATTCCACCGGCGATTCGCGGTCGAGCTGGTCGTTGTTGTGGTTGGATTTTTTAGCCATTTTCAGGATGAATGGGGTAGAAAAGATCGTCGTAGGTCATGGTCAGGTAGCGCTGGGTAGCTATGGCGGCGGCCGAAAGACTCAGCAGCGGGCCGAGAATAACCATTGAGCAGCAAACGAAAATTAGCGTCGCCGCTCCGGCAACTGCGGCCAGCGAAGCGTCGAGGCTCCACATGTAGGCATAAATGCCGGTCAGTATGGCCGAAGCGGTCAAACCGGCCAGAAAGCCCTGAAGCAGATTGCTCAGCAGGAAGGGCCGGCGGATGTAGGCGCGCGATGCGCCAACGAGTTTCATTGTGTGAATCGTGAAGCGACGCGAAAAAATAGTGAGCCGCACCGTGTTGTTAATCAAAACAAACGATATGGGCAGCAGAGCGCAAACCGCCAGAATCAGAACCAGCATTACCATCGAGAGATTGCGGTTCACTTGGTCTACCACTTCAGTGTGGCCGTTAACCTGCTCCACTCCGGGCATTTCGGCCAGCGGGAGCATGATTTTGTCGAGCGAGTCGGCGCAGGCGTAGGCAGCCTTGACGTTGATTTCAAATTCCGGAAGGAAGGGGTTCACGTCGAGCAACTCGGTCAGATTCTCGCCCATTTCCTCATGCCAGGCGGTGTTGGCGTCCTCGGGCGAGAAGTAGCGGAACGAAGCAACGTAGGGCGCGTGGCTGAACAACTGCTTGAAGCGGTTGATGTCGTCGAGGGTCGACTGCTCGGTCAGAACAACGTCGAAGCCCATGTGTTCCTGAATATTGGTCGTTATGCGTCGGGCTGCAAGCGCGAGCGTAGCAACCATGCCCAGGAGCAGGAGCACCAGGGCAACTGAAACAGTTGCCGTCAGCTGAACGCTGAGCGACGAGAATCCTTTTCGCGATTTCATATACGAGTACAAAGTTACGAAATTTCACCCCCCTTTGTCAAGTAAATCCCCAATTTTCTTTCACAATTCTACTCCTTTGTTAGGTAAATATCTGTAAATTCGACTATTACGTAAGGGTGCGATTGTTGTTCTTTTGGCTTGTGTATGAACCATGGCAAACCAGAGAAGACGGCAACTTGCCCTCGTTCGTTGTTGGGCTGTTGCCGTCGTTTTGATTGTCTGCCAAATATTTGGGGGGTTAAAACAATAAACTTATGTTGATATTGAACTGTTTGTTTTGGTAGACTTTATATGCATCGTCGGCTGACATGTTTACAAAGCCTCGCGACATTACAAAATCAAATTGCACATGGTTTATTCTCATCGCAGCTCCATATTCATACGATGCGTTGAATCGTTTTTGATTGAAATCAGGGCTGTAAATTGATTCTGAATCGTAACTTCCTTCGTCATCGCAAAGGGATACCTTACCTTTTAAACCGCAGTCTAATCCGATACCACCATAAACTGACAGTTGAAACCATTTGCTAAAATTAAAGTCATATTTTAGATGGAAAGGTACGTATAAACTGTGCTCACGCAATTTAAGCCAATACTCGCCATATTCATCAAACAGATGAGCGGAATCGGAAAAGTAATATTCATAGTATAGTCCAAAGTGCATGGCAAAACCATACCCGAACTGCGGAGTTATTCTTAAGCCAAATTGAATACCCGGCACAGAGTTCTTGTCATCAAAAAATCCGACTTTTTCTTTTTCTCCGTCATATTCGAAAAGCCATTGCTTCTGCACATATCCGAATGAAAAACCGCTACCTACATTATCTTTCGGGGCATTAAACTTTTTTCTGTGAGAATAGCTACTTGATTGAGATGAAGAGTGATTAGAATAGGAAGAGGAATAAGAAGAGTTATAATTGGAGGATGAGGAATAGTGAGATTGGGAACTGTTACTCTGTGAAGTCCCGGAATTGTAGGAACTGGAACTATTTGAGTTAGAATAAGAATTACTTGATGCGGCGGGAGATGGCAACCCATTGAGAACCTTTTGAATATCGTCTCTGCTCTGTGGCCAATGTTCAGAATCTATGGCCTCCCTTGCGTTTATTATATTGGCTTCAAGATTGGGATCATCAAGAGCCTTTTGAAGGTATTTTCTCGCTTCGTTATTATTTCCTTTTTTTGCCAATAATCTACCTATTCGTGCCAATGCAACAGCATTACCAGCCCCGGCGGATTTCTTAAAATATTTCATTGCAATCTCTTCGTTTTTGTCAATATCCTCTGAAATGACGCCTGCAACAAAGCATGCCGGGGGATAACCTAAATCCGCGGATTCAAAAAGCGCATCAAAAACTTCCTCATAGGTCATGTCGGAGTACTGTGGCACATCCAAAGAGGTGGCCATCAAGTATATAATATATCCTACTGCTGGATTCTTAGTGCTAACTGCTTTCCTGAGGAACTCGACAGATTTACTATAGTCAGTATATGAACTTGGTGTTAAATAAAATGAAGCTAACATCGTATAGGCAAATCCTTTTGCAAGTTGAGAGAGATCTTTCCTAACTTGTATTTCAGATTCAAGGGTATGCGCATACGATATAGCACTTTCACAATTTTGTGTTTCTACCGCCTTTACTACATGAAAATAAGAAGAACAGAACCTGTCGTTTAATTTTTCAGCACATTCTATGGCTTTTGTGTAATTGTCTGTTTGAGCATAGCACACCATGGCCCACTGATAGCATCGTCCTTTTAAGGAACTTCTATTGGCAGAATCGTTTTTAGCCGCTGCTTCATATAGAGTTGCCGCTTTGGCAAAATCCCTTTTAGCGTATGACATCACCGCATTTAAGTATGATAAATAGGAGCCTTGTCCAGTAATAAAGGCAGTAATTTTCTTTGTAGTTACGCTGTAAATTACATATTTCTGCGTGCTTTTGTTCAGAGTCGGGTAAGATTGTTTAACCGGAAAAACAATGAAGTAGTTGGAAATATTCTCTACGGCAAGATTGGCTTCGGCTGTGGAGAGCATGAAAGAGTTCATAGAACTACCCCATTGAAAAGAAAGTGATAATTCTGGTTCTACGTATCTTATACAGTCGTTGAGTGAGGGAGCGGTTATTGTTGTTTGCAGTTTATGTGGATAAGCTTTTTGTATGGCGAGCAGGTAGTTTCGCAGAGTTACCTCTTTGTTAAGATTGACGTCGTCGAATGCCGAACAGTCAGCACCTGAACAAAGCGCATTTATTTGCGTCGTGAGAGTGCGCTCGCCGTTGCAATATCTTGTAAGCAAGTTGCAGAATTGATTGGCGGTATTTAATGCCTCTTGCGTTTGAGTCGGCCCGAGAGTGATAGCGGAGCAACACAGTGGCAAGACACATAGAATGAAGAATGATATTCTTTTCATGCGTTATAATTTCTGATTCTTAATGATTGTGCTAATTAACCAACCGTTATTGTATGTGTTCTTTTTTGAAAATTGTTCCACAATGAAATCGTATTCAGGGGTATGAAAGGAGTATTTAACGCCGGTAACGTTCTGTAACTTTAATTTACCAGTCTTTATTAAATATTCAAATGCAGCCAATGACGTGGGTTCATACCCTTTGCAGAATAGAGCATGAATGTCAGAGGTATTGAGGTTGATAAATTCAGGTATGGTAATGAAACTGCCTCCATGGGCGCCCGGGAAAATGCGTAAGTTCATGTTGCAACTATCTTTCATGCAATCAACGAGTGGACTGAAAACATCGCTGATAACCCACTTATATATCTCATCTTGTACCCTTTCGGGTTGCATCCTTAGAGTTAAAGACTGAGGCTTGCCGTTGTAGAGAGCAGAGCAGGTAACCATTGCGTGCCAGGTGGTATCTTCATAATGGAGATTAACGTCACTATTTATCACATAATCTACAAATTCTGAAGCGATGCTGTCAAGACTGTTGTGGCCGGTGGCAAATTTATCCAGATTAAGTAGCGATGCTGTCGTCTTGAAATGGCGTAGAGAATCGGGTTCGCTGTCCGACTCTTGTGGCTCAACAGGTTTGCCGGCATAGTCAATCTTATAGTTGAAACGCATAAAGAACTCATCAATCTGCTTTATTCTGCAGTTCAGCTCTTGCTCGTCAATAACCTGTGTGAATATTTGGCTATGGGTTTCAGCCATCGCTGCTACACAGCAAAATATCAGGATTAGTTTTTTAATCATATCAATTATCAATAAGGAGAGGTTTGAACTACATTTATATCGCCAAATTTCATGTCCCAGTACGTGCCGAGGCTGCCATCGTCGACCCGTTGAATATACACATCCACATCTTTTTGGGTACGGTCTTTGTAAACGCGGTTATCGCTCCCGACGGCGGTGAAAAATTGAAAGAAAGTGCATGTGCCCATATACATATTCTCACTAACCTTATAGAGATTGCTAATCAGGCATGTTTGGGCCTTTTTAATTTCAACACTTTTGTAATTCAAATCGCGGAGACGTGTAAGATATGTTTTCAAGGGCACATCGTGTACTTTACCGCTTGATAGTGAAGATACTTGCATTTTAACGGCACCATGACGGCCTCCGTTAACGTCGGTCCAAGGATCGCCTGAACCCATAAACATTTCTGGCAATGTGCGTAAATAGTGCGTTTTGATGTCTGCTGGCTGTTGTTTGTCGCCAATAATCTCCAATCCCATCTGAAAGGCATCGATACGCTCTTGGCATTGAACCTTAAAGGCGTCAATTTCTTCGTCTGTCAAATCATTGGTCTGTGCAAATGTGGTCATACCTGATATCAATATCAGTAATGTGATAAACTTGTATTTCATAATGGTTAATTATAGTGTATTTCGTGAATTCTTAAGGAAGATGGCACACCATTGCCTGTTTTTTCAATATCAAGCACCACAATTTGGTCTATATTTGTTGCGATACTCAGATAGTTAAGATATTTTTCGGCTGTTGTGGTATTGACTATTGTTTTGTTATCGCATCCAACTACTTGAATGCGAGTTGAGGGTTTCACTGTATTTAAGGCTGACTGTATATTTCGTATCCTGTCGGTCATTGATATGTTCTTATTGCCAACTTTTGAGAGTGCATAGGCAATTTTATCTTGCAGGTTTGTGTCGGCATCGTTTGAATCGATAGGCGGTTGCGGCGTACTTGTAATGGTGGTTGTAGGTGCGTCGGTCGTCTTTTTCAATTCAGAGAAGAAAATTGGGGTTTGAGGTTTACGGCCATTGTATGAGGTGGCTTTAACTGTGTTAGCTATAGTCGTATTCAATACATCATCCCAACTTACATTGTCGTTTGTTTTTACGCAATTCTGCAAAACGGCAAGATACATGCTTGTGAAGTAACCGCCTAAATCTATACGTTGTCCATTCTCGTTTCGCGTTGCACACCATGAATACTGACCTGGTTTACTTGAGGTGGCAATCAAGCTGCCTTTTACACCAAGGAATAGATTTTTGTAAGCATCACAAACATTTTTCGACAGCACCGTTGCTCCCTTGTTCCTTTCGGGTTGTTTTATAAATCCTTCTATAACAGAATTACACAGGTCACCCATAACGATTGTTAGACGCGGTGATTTGCTTTTTATCCGAGTGTAAACATTGTAAAGTGGATATACGTCATTTGTATAAATTGGTTCATTAGGCTTCAATAGCATTTCGGGAAAAGCCGTTTCTTCATTTTGAGCTCGGCCACCATGTCCCGAGTAATAAAAATAAACGATGTCGTTAGGCCCGCATGTGAGATTGTTGAGTACCAGATCTAAATTACTGCGGCAAAAGTTTTTCGAATCCCCGTGGTAATAGTATTTTTTCAAATTATAACCAATCGATTTTGCTATGGTTGTAAGCTCCAAACTCATACACTGATAATCGACCTCCGCAGATGTGCCTATGTCTTTATTTTGCGTGTTTGCAAAGATTATGGCATGCATGGTCTGAGCATACGCTATATTTATATTGAATGATAGACCTATAATTACCAATGCTATAATTTTAGTTGTTTTCATCTTCAATGTATTTAAGATAAGATTTATAAAAATCATTATTATGGAAAAATGGCATAACCCAACGAGCCATGCTCTGAGTCTCGTCCATTTTGTAGTATTGTAATTGGTGGTCAGAATTATTGACTGCAAGTTCATCGGTATTAAATGATACTAAATAGATTGTGGTGTCGTTTTGATTCACAAACTCAATAGCGAAGTTAGGGCAAAATGGCTGTCGTATAGCCTCATACTCGCTCCTGTACAGTCTTTTATCAGCTAAGATGAATTTGAGAATATCGAGGTCCTTACCAACTATCGGCCCAACGAGTGAATCGATGGCAAACTGATAAAGGCTATCCCGTTTTTGGGCTGTAGCTGCACTATCTGTTATGACCAGATTGGCCATTGAGTACAGTAGAGCTGATTCTATGGTATCCGGACAAGAAGGGAGTGTGCTGACCGAATCTATTAAAGCGCAATCACAAGGTAAATTTTCTGTTTGTGTGACGCTATCGTTATTCTTTCTGCATATAGAACAACTTGTCAATAAAATCGAAATTCCCAATACGTCCAAGAGCATCTTTGGTAACTTGTGCATAGTGGTGGTTGAATGATGTTGCCTCCGGGCCCTCGACTTTGGCGGTTATATGGTTGGTATATAAAAAGAAAACGTGAGGACCTTATCATTCTGTCCGTCCCGCTACTTGAGGCCCTGGAATTGCCTATCACAGTTGAACGGACAGAGCAGAGGCCTCACGCGGGTATACAATAATATAACCACCTAAGGCGCCTATCTCTGTCTCATCCTTGACTGTGATTTGAAATTTTCCAGGTTCCAAGTAGCCAAGAAAGAGCGTCTGATAAACGCTTTCAAAAATATGTAGTTGCAAACCCGCCCGCTGAACCCGTGACCGGGCCCCTGCAAGACGGTCTGCGCTGCAAAGTTACAAATTTAATTAGTAATTTGCAATAAGTAATTAGTATTTAATTATTAGAGGTCGAAGATGGCGGTGACGGTGCCGACTATGGCGAACAGAAGCAGCAGGGAGCCGATGATGCGGTTGAGCAGATAGAGCGAACGCACGTTGAAGTGGGTGCGCATTTTGTTGACCAGCAGGGTTATGAGGAACCACCAACTCAAGGCGCCGACGGCTATCGATAGGTAGCCGGCAAAGTAGTGATAATAGCGGAACTCGGGGAGCAGGAAGTTGAAGCGCGCAAACAGGCCGATGATGAAAAAGAGTATCAGCGGGTTGCTGACGGTGAGCAAAAAGCCGGTAACGATGTCTTTCCAATAGGTGTTGGCCTCGGCAACGTCGGGTTTGCGCAGCTGCCGGGCTGGATTTTTGCGGAAAAGGTATATGCCGAAAATGGCAATGGCTATGGAGCCGAAAATCTGGAGCAGCAGCTGCTGGGATGCGATGAAGTCGGTTATAAAGGCAATGCCCGCGCCGGTGAGTATGCAGTAGAAAATGTCGGAAATCGATGCCCCGATACCGGTGAAGAACGCTGGCCATCGTCCCTTGCTGAGTGTACGCTGGATAATGAGCATGCCAATCGGACCCATAGGAGCCGAAATCAGCGCACCTATCGCAAGACCGCGAGGCAGTATGTAAA